>JAIXSF010000477.1 GCA_027484835.1 Rhizobiaceae bacterium
CCTGGCCACAATCAAAGGAGGACGACATGTCTTCCCCTTTCCGTCAGCCGACAGCACGCGTCGACCTTGGCCTTATCCGGACAGTGCTCCGCGATACCGGCTTTCGCTATGAAGAGCCCATGTGCGACTTGGATCGTGGGGCTGCACGCCATGCGCTGCGCCTCTACCAGGAAGGCGTGCACCTGTCCGGACGTTTGATTTCTGCAGTCAACGGCTGGGCCGACGAGTTCGTCTCTGCCCGCACCAGCCTTGCAGTGCGGAGTGTCAGATCGTGACCCTATCCTTTCCCAATCCGACCCGAGCTTACGACGAGACGCGCGGCCAGATCCGCTTCATCGGGCATGATGGCCTGAACCAGGTGCTGTTCCTGTTGCCTGTGGCCGCCTTTGATCGGGCCGGCACGAGCAGCCGCAAGGAAAGGGACTACCTTTTGGCCTTTGATCGGTGGCGCGAGCGCATCCTGAACGCAGCGCGGGCTGCCTATCAGTCCCGGCATCGCCACACGATCGAACTCGACATCAGTACCTTCGGCTCGTCTCTTAAGTCGACGTGATCTCAGGCATTTGCCGCGCATTCCAACAGGGGGGGAAGCTTGATGCTGAACCCGATAGGGCCGGATACTCGAAGCAAGACTGCTCAACCGAGATTGCTGCAGGTCCTGCGCATTGCCGGTAGAACCCGCCGGTTAGAAATGAAACAGCAACGGCTTTTCTGCCGACCCAGCCCGACGCCCACAGTCCCACCGTGCAGACCCTGTCCCGATCCTCGAAGACCGGGACATCAATCCCGGAAAGGGAGTATCTCATGTTCACGCGAACGAAGACCAGAACCGTCCATTTTACCGCGCCCTTTACGCTGAAGGGAGTTGAGGGCGGGCCTTATCCACCAGGCGACTACCGTGTCGAGGACGAGGAAGAGCAGATCACCGGAATTTCCTGGCTCGCTTACAAGCGCGTGGCAACCACCATTGAAGTGACCGCCGGCAACAAGACGAGCCTGATCGATATCGATCCTTTGGATCTGGATGCAGCGCTCGAAGAGGACAGGGTCCTCTCCACGCAGACAAGCTGATTGCGTTTCGCGCCATCGCCTCAGTCGGGCAACGACCCACTGACCGCCTCAACCAGTATCGGAGAAACTCTATGCCGACTCATCGCTTCACCGTTGGACAAATGGTCCGCCTCGTCACCACCAAGGGCCTGTCGCCCGCCGCTGCCGTCACTTACACGGTGGAGGCACCCATGCCGTCCTACCAGAACAGCCCGCAATATCGACTCTGGAATGCTGAACACCATCAGGGCCGCGTTGCCCTGGAACGCGACCTGGAGGCTGTCTTGAACACCTAAAGGCCGGCCCACCTTTAAGCCGTTTGGCTTTGCCACTTGCTCGGTTTGGAGCACAGGTTTCCAAGTCGAAGTAGAAAAAATGCGTGGAAGGCGGCTGTGCTGCAGCCGCCCAAGGATGATGCGTTCACGACAGCATCCGGGCATCCGGGACCATGGGGCCCTAGAGACGTCCACCTGCATCCTTATCTTTTCTTTACTCCCCTCATCGCTCTTCCCAATCGAAGCCTGACCCGAAGCGCCCTTAATCCTGTGTCGGTATCAACAGGAGAAACGGACATGTCCGACTTCATCTTCATCGCGCTGGGTGCAGGCACGCTTCTCGTGCTCGCCTTTTACGCCCGCGCGCTCGACCGGCTGTGAGGGCAGGTAGATGCTTGAACCCCTCTTCGGCCTCTTCGTCGCCATCGCGCTTGGCATCTATCTTGTCGTGACGCTGCTGCGTCCCGAGCGTTTCTGATCGGGAGCAGATCCATGACACTTGTCGGATGGCTGCAGATCAGCCTCCTCTTCCTCGCCGTCCTCCTCGTCATCAAACCACTCGGCCTGTACATGGCGCGGGTGTTTTCCGGCGAACGGACCATTTTGTCGCCCGTGCTTGGCCGCCTGGAACGCGACCTCTACCGCGTGAGCGGCATCAACCCCGAAAAGGAGCAGAGCTGGCTCGGCTATACGATTGCCATGCTCGCCTTCTCACTCGCCGGCTTTCTCGCTCTTTACGCCATGTTGCGGCTCCAGGCCTATCTGCCGCTCAACCCGCAAGGCTTTCCGGGCGTGCCATCTGATCTCGCCTTCAACACGGCCGTCTCTTTCGTCACCAACACCAACTGGCAGAACTATGCCGGTGAGACGACGATGAGCCATTTCTCCCAGATGGCCGGCCTCACCGTGCAGAACTTCCTCTCCGCCGCGACAGGCATGGCCCTTGCCATCGCCGTGACCCGCGCGCTTGCCCGCTCCAAGGTTTCGACGCTCGGCAATTTCTGGGTCGATATGACCAGAGCCACGCTCTACGTTCTGCTGCCGCTCGCCATCATCGTCGCCCTCACCTTCGTCGCCATGGGCCTGCCCCAGACGCTCGACGGCTCGGTCACGGCCACGACGCTCGAAGGCGCCAATCAGGTGATCTCGCTAGGCCCCGTCGCCTCCCAGGAAGCGATCAAGCAGCTCGGCACCAATGGCGGCGGCTTCTTCAACGTTAATGCCGCCCATCCCTTCGAGAACCCGACCGCCTGGTCGAACTACCTCAACATCTTCGCCATGCTGTCGATCTCGGCCGCTATGGTTTTCACCTTCGGCCAGATGGTCGGAAACCGCAGGCAGGGCTGGGCACTGATCTCGGCCATGGCGTTCCTGCTGATCGCAGGCGTGGCCGTCACCTATTGGGCCGAAGCCCAGGGCAATACCATCCTGACGGCGATCGGCGTTGATCCAGCCCTCGGCAATATGGAAGGCAAGGAAG
>JAIXSF010000081.1 GCA_027484835.1 Rhizobiaceae bacterium
GATCGCCTCGATCTTGGCAATCGCTGCGGCAACCTCGCCGATCAGCACCTTGCCCTTGTCGGACGCGATCGCCGTCGCCTTGGTCAGATCCTTCTGCATCGGTGCGAGGTAGAGCTTTGCCTCGGCGAGCTGTTCTTCAGGGGTGAAAGCCATCTGTACGCCGACGCGCAGCTTGCCGAGGCGGTCGAGAAGCGACTTGAAGGCCGAGGCATCGAACAAAAGCTCCTTGGCGAAGCGCTCCTTGCCCGACAGGTCCGTGCGGACGAAATCCACTTGTTTGACGATCTGCTGGCTCTCCGTCTGCAGGGCCGCGACGGCAGTCGTCAGGCCCTCATCCAGCGCTTCGCGTGTCGTCTTGTTGTCCCACAGACCTGCGGTCTGATCGCGCATCTGACCCGGCAATCCGGTCAGTGCCGCAAGATCGGCTGTCTGGGCCTGCTTGGCCAGAACGCCGCCCAGGACACCCAGCCCCTTCTCCTGATTGTCGATTGCAACGAGCAGCGCCTCCCGGCTCTGCTCAGTCGGGTCGAGGCTGAACTCCTGCAGCCCCTGCTGAAGCTTCTCCAGATCACTGATATTGCCGATCGTGGCGCGGGTTACGGTCATATGGCCGTTGAGGGTGGTCGCGGTGAAATAGCCCAGGAGGCCAACGCCAGCCATGAGCAGAACGAGAGGAACAACGAAAAGCAAAACCTTGGTGACGATCCTGCGGCTCTGCAGGAGGCGATCAATAAAACTCATGAGACCCTCAGGGAGGTCGATATCCTGCAGGATCATCGCGCAGGATCGAAGGGACGCCCTCACCTCATGTGAAGCCAGCAAACAGAGTGTCGGCGGGAGTTTGAACAATGGTTAATCGCAAGCCGCGATTTTGGCACTGCAGCAACGTTTAGGCGAAAGAAGCGCCGAATTCCGGTTCCTCGCGCCTGCCGCTTGGTCTAGAACCACCGGGTACGCACGGGATTCGAGCATGGCATTATCCGACAACACCCGAGGTTCGCTCCTGATGGCGATCTCGATGGCGGGCTTCACCTTCAACGACGCCCTGACGAAATCGGTGACGGCCGAAGTGACCGTAGCCCAGATCATGTTCATTCGCGGTGCTTTCACGGCGCTGCTCGTTTATATCGTCGCCCGCCGCATGGGCGCGCTCGATCACTTGAAAAACATCCTGCAGCCGCTGATACTCAGCCGCGTTGCCCTTGAAACGGTGGCGGCGGTCGCCTTTCTCGCAGCGCTCGGCCAGGTGCCGCTCGCAAACACCTCTGCAATCCTCCAGTCCCTGCCGCTCGCAGTGACACTCGGGGCTGCCATCTTCTACAACGAGCCCGTCGGCTGGCGTCGCTGGACTGCGATCGGGCTTGGCTTCATCGGCGTCCTTGTGATCATCCAGCCCGGTCCGGAAGGCTTTACCCTTGCCTCCGTCTATGTCGTGATCTGCGTGATTACGGCCGCCGGCCGCGACCTCGTGACCCGGCGCATCGACCCCAGCATCTCGTCACTGTCGGTGACCCTGTTCACGGCGGCATCCATCTCCTTTGCGGGGCTGCTGCTCGTTCCGGCCTTCGGTGGCTGGGAGCCGGTATCAGGCAGCGCCTTGGCGCGGCTCGCCGTCGCATCGGTGTTCCTGTTCGCCGGATATCAGGCGATCATCATGGCCATGCGCACCGGCGAAATCTCCTTCATCGCCCCGTTCCGCTACACAAGCCTGCTCTGGGCCGTCCTTCTTGGCATGATCTTCTTCGGCGAAGTGCCGGATATTTGGATGATTGTCGGGGCAGCCATTGTTATTGGCTCGGGCCTTTACACATTCTACCGCGAGAACAAGCGAAAGGCCGCAATCGCCCGCCGCTCCGACCCGGCCTCTCCCGGCTGACGGCCATAAAGCAGTAAGGACCAAGACCGCGTGCAGCAGGCATCCCGCTTCCTAGACAGGACCACGGCCCCGCATATCGTCAGCCTGGTGGCGATCGCCGGCCTGTCGGCGCTGACGATGAACATCTTCCTGCCGGCCCTGCCGGCAATGGCTGCGGATCTCGGCGTCGACTATGATCGCGTGCAGGTCCTGGTCTCAGGCTACATCGCCATGACCGCACTGGTGCAGCTGGTCATCGGCCCCCTCTCGGATCGCTATGGACGGCGTCCCGTCATGCTCGGCGCGCTTCTCATCCTCATCGTCGCCTCCGTGATCTGCATGATCTCCACCTCGATCGAGATCCTCACACTGGCCCGCATGGTCCAGACAGCCGTCGTTGCCGGCCTGGTTCTATCCCGCGCCATCATCCGCGACATGGTGCCCATAGACGAAGCCGCTTCCATGATCGGCTATGTCACGATGGGCATGACGCTGATCCCGATGGTTGGACCGACACTCGGCGGCCTCCTCAGCGACAGCTTCGGCTGGCGATCGAATTTCGCAGCCATCCTTGCCGCCGCAGTGCTGGTGCTGATCCTGATCTATCGTGATCTCGGCGAAACCAACCACCAGAAGACCAGCAGTTTTGCCGCCCAGTTCCGTGCCTGGCCGAGGCTCCTGACGTCGCCGCGCTTCTGGGGCTACACCGTGGCCGGCACCTTCACATCCGGCGCCTTCTTCGCCTTCCTCGGCGGCGCACCCTTCGTGGGAGGGACGCTGATGGGGCTCAGCCCCAGCATGCTGGGCATCCAGTTCGTCTTCATCGCCGTCGGATACATCGCCGGCAACTATCTCTCCGGCCGCTTTGCGCGTCGCCTGGGAATCGATACGATGATGCTGGCTGGTGGCGTGGTCGCCCTCGTTGGCACGGCAATCCCCATCCTGCTGTTCATGCAAGGCTTCGGCTCGTCGCTGGCCTTCTTCGCACCCCAGATCGTCGTCGGTTTCGGAAACGGTCTTTCCTTGCCGAGCACGAATGCCGGGATCGTCAGCGTGCGACCGGAACTGGCCGGCTCCGCCTCCGGCCTTGGCGGCGCCATCAACATGGGCGGTGGCGCCTTCGTCTCATGGCTGGCATCGCACATCCTGTCCGTCGAAACAGGGGCCATGCCGCTGCTCCTGGTGATGCTCGCCTGTTGCGTGCTTGCCCTGGTCGCAGTGGCCTTCCTGCGGCTGACATCCGACGAAGAGCGCTGAGCGCATGACAAACGACATCCGTCCTCCCGCTGTCATCCTTGCCGGTGGCCTCTCGCGCCGAATGGGAACGGACAAGGCCGATCTCAAGCTCGGCGGCGTACCGCTCGCCCTGCTCATCGCAGACCGTTTGCGACCGCAGGTCTCGGACGTTCTGCTGAACGCACCGGAGGGCCACCCGCTCGCCAACACGCTGTCGAACATACCGGATAGAGTGCCCGATCGGCCCGGCCCGCTTGCCGGCGTCCTGACAGGCATGAAGGCAATTGCCGAATTACCTATTCAACATTCCCACGTCCTAACGACGCCCTGCGACACACCCTTCCTGCCGCACGATCTCGTTCTGCGGCTGACCGACGATCTGCAGAGCGGCACGATCGTGATGGCAGCCTGCGCCGGTCGCAGCCACCCGGTCACCGCCCTCTGGCCGGTCTCGCTGGCCGACGACCTGGAGACATGGCTGTTCGACCCAAACCACCGTCGGGTCTTCGATTTCATTGCCCGCCATCCATCGAAGACCATTGAATTCGAGCCCCTCCACGGGCCTTTCGGATCGGTCGATCCCTTTTTCAATGTCAACACGCCCGAAGACCTCACACTCGCCGAGGCCATCCTGGAACGAGGTGAAGCATGAGTGACAGCCCCCGCATTTTCGGTATTGCCGGCTGGAAGAACTCTGGCAAGACGGGCCTCGCCGTTCGTCTTGTCGAGGAGTTCACGCGACGGGGCTACCGGATCTCGACCATCAAACATGCCCATCATGACTTCGACATCGACAAGGTCGGTGCAGACAGCTACCGACACCGCGAGGCAGGTGCCCACGAGGTGGTCATCGTATCGGGCACCCGCTATGCCATCATGCACGAGTTGCGCGGCGCGCCGGAACCGAGTTTCGACGAAATTCTGGCCCGCATCGGCCCCTGCGACCTCGTGCTGATCGAAGGCTACAAACGAGAGCCGGTGCCGAAGATCGAGGCACGCCGCGAAGCCGCCGCCAAGCGCGAGCCGCTGGCACCCACCGACCCGCACATCCGGGCGATTGCCGCAGACCATGAGGTGACCGACTGCGATCTTCCGGTCTTTGATCTCGACGACACGCGCGCGATTGCCGACTTCATCGCCGCCGTCACCGACCTTCCAGCCAGATCCTGATCTTCACGACCGTAACGGAAAAGGCCGCCGGATCGCTCCGGCGGCCTCTATCTTCATGCTGTACTTGTGTCGATCAGTCGTTGCTCGACACGCCGGCCGGACGGACCAGAGTCGTCACGCGGCGGATGGCCACGCGGCGGTTCTGCTGTTCGGCAGCTTCCGTGCGGATCTTCAAGAAGCGCTCGCCGTAGCCCTGGACCGACATGTTTTCCGGCGGGATGCCGTAGACTTCGGTGAGCAGGCTGGCGACGGTTGCAGCACGCTTGTCCGAAAGCACGAGGTTCGAGCGATCCGAACCAACGGCATCCGTGTGACCTTCGATCAGGAAGACTTCGCCCGGATCCTTCTCGAGCAGCTTCTCCATGGCCTGGGCCACCTTGCGCAGAGTACGAGCCTGCTCCAGCGGGACTTCGGCCGAACCCGACGGGAAGGTGATCGTATCAAGGTCGATACGACGGACCTTGTCGCGGATACGGGCCGACGACTTCACTTCGTCGATCGAATAGACGCGTTCGACACGCTCGACCGGCGGGCGGGCGAGGAAGTCGTAATAGTCACGATCGGGCGAACGGGTCGTGCTGACGATGTAGTCGTCGACCGGGATGGTCAGACGCATCGGCGGCAGAGACAGACCGACGTCGACGTAAACGGCGGGACGCTGACCATCGGCCTCAGGCGAATACATCAGGACATATTCGCGACCGCGCGGTGAAATGCGCGAACGGATGATGATGTCGCCGTAACGGTTGTAGACCGTGACCAGCTTGCTGCCATCGGCGCGTTCGATCGTTTCGCGAACGCGACCACGGGAGAGCTGCTCGTAATAGGTCTCGTCCGCATCCCAGCGCAGACGTTCGCGATCATCGCCACGAACCACAATCTGGTTGCCCACATTGATGACCGTACGATTGTCGATCTGCTCGATGACCCGGACTTCCGTGACCTGGTTGACCACGTTGTTCTGGATGATCGTGTTGTTCGTGATGTTGTTGTTCGTGACATTGTTGGTGACGTTGTTCGTCACATTGCTGTTGGTCACATTGGTCACGGTGGTCGGCACGTCGAAGGTCGGCGCGGCATCGAGCGTGGTGCCGGTTTCCGCAATCGTCGCCTGGATCGTCTGGGGATCAACGACAGCCGAATCGACCTGGGCCTCGGCGTCCGTTTCCGGCGGCGGGCCGACGTCTTCCTGCGCTCTCAGCTGGTTGCGCTGCTCGCGCACATCCGAACCACCGGTATTGTCGGCGTCCTTGTCGCTGTCGAGAACGGCTGCGCCATTGTCGACAGGCAGAACCACGGTCTCGGACGTCTGGGACGGATCCTCGGCAATGGCTTCCTTCTCTTCGACAGTCCGCGTGTCGGTGATCTCCTCGACGGGCTGATCAGCCGGCGGTTCGACGGCCGGGACGAGAACCTGCTCGCCTTCGGGCTGCTGGCCATCGGCGGGAACTTCTTCGCCGGTTGCCTGATCCTCGGTCGGCTGCTCCTCGGCAGGCTGCTCTTCAGTCTGCTGCTGTTCTTCGGTCGGCTGCTCTGCAGGCGCGGGCACGGCGCATTCAGCTTCGGAAGCGGCCTGCGAGCCATCGGCGCAAGTCACGCCCTCGGCCGGCTGCTCCGCGGCAGGCTCTTCGGTCGTCTGGGCTTCACTCTCTGCCGGAGCCTGTTCCTCAGTCTGCTCCGGAGCGGCCTGCTCCTCAGCTGGCTGCTCTTCGGCAGGCTGTTCCTCGACCGGCTGCTCTTCCGGGGTTGCCGGTACGGGGCATTCGGCTTCGGATGCGGCCTGAGAACCATCGGCGCAAGTTACGGCTGCCTGCTGAGCCTCTTCGGCGGCACGCTGGGCTTCCGCTTCGGCCTCGGCCTGAGCCTGAGCTTCGGCCTCAGCCTGGGCCTGTGCCTCAGCTTCAGCCTGCGCCTGCGCTTCGGCTTCTGCCTGACGCTGAGCTTCTTCCTCGGCAGCGCGCTGAGCCTCTTCGGCCTGTGCCTGAGCTTCCGCCTGGGCCTGCGCTTCGGCTTCAGCCTGTGCCTGTGCTTCGGCCTGAGCCTGCGCTTCGGCCTCTGCCTGAGCCTGGGCTTCCGCCTGGGCCTGCGCCTCAGCTTCGGCCTGTGCCTGGGCTTCTGCCTGGGCCTGCGCTTCAGCCTCTGCCTGGCGCTGTGCTTCTTCCTCGGCTGCGCGACGCTGCTCTTCCTCGGCAGCGGATTGGGCATCACGAGCGGCACAGGTCTCTGCATCCGGCGCTTCCGAACCGTCACCGCAGATGACAGCCTGGGCTAGCTGGATGAGCTGCTCTTCGGCCTGCCGCGTCTGGGTCTGCCGCTCTGGGTGACCGATCACCGACGCTGCCACTGGCTTTGCCAGCACCGCGACGGACAGAACCGGGATTGCCACCGTATTGAGCAATCTGTTCTTGAACATGCTTTGTGTTTCCTTCCCTACACACCAGAGCCGACAAGGATACGTCGGAGGGTGCCGTTGAATAGTCGAACCGATTACACGAACCGAAACTGCCGCCAAGCTAGGTTCAGCATAATTAACCGTGCCTGAACGAGTTGGAACGGCTTTTGTGCCATCGAACTGTGAAGACAGCCGCAAATCGCCTTTCCACCCCTATCCCCGTTATAAAAAGCAAATTTCGACGAGCACGCGGTTTGTTGTTGATTTCGGCTTCAAAACCGGACGAATATTGGGGGTAAGTGCTGACGCCGACAGTCGCACGATCATGGACAGCCGCGGCACAACAAAAAGCGGCGTCCGCCAACAGAGAGGATCCTATGCGTATTCCGACACGTTTTCTCGCCGCAGCGTCCATCGCGGCCCTGTCGCTCTTCGCCGGCTCGGCCATGGCACAAGAGAAGCTGATCATCGGCACCGAAGGCGCCTACCCGCCCTTCAACAATCTCGAAGCTGACGGCACGCTGGTCGGGTTCGACATCGACATCGCCAAGGCACTTTGCGAAGAGATGAAGGTCACCTGCGAATTCGTAACCCAGGACTGGGATGGCATCATCCCGGCGCTGCAGGCCAAGAAGTTCGACGCGATCATCGCTTCCATGTCGATCACGCCAGAGCGACTCGAGAAGGTCGACTTCTCCAAGAAGTACTACAACACGCCGCCGGCCGTCGCCGTACCGAAGGACTCGGCAATCACCGACGTCGCTGGTCTCGCAGGCAAGACCATTGGCGCCCAGTCTTCGACGACCCATGCCAACTATGCTGAAAAGCACATGGCCGACTCGGAGCTGAAGCTCTATCCGACGGCTGACGAATACAAGCTCGACCTCGAAGGCGGCCGCGTTGACGCCGTCGTCGACGATATCGTCGTGCTTTCCGAATGGCTGAAGTCGGACGCCGGTACCTGCTGCAAGATCCTGACCCCGCTGCCGGTTGATCCCGAGATCAACGGTGCCGGCGCCGGCATCGCCGTCCGCAAGGGCGAAACTGCACTGGCCGACAAGTTCTCGGCCGCCATTCAGGCGATCCGCGCAAGCGGCAAGTATGCCGAAATCAACAAGAAGTACTTCGACTTCGACGTTTACGGCGACTGATCCCGGCTAAGTGGGAAGAAAACGAGTGGCGGAAGTCGAACACTTCCGCCATTTTCATTTGAAGGCATGAACATCAAAAAAGGCGGGACAAACCGCCAAGGGGGAATGGCATGGGCGGATTGTTTTCCGCGCTTGGCTCGCTTTGGGCCTGGATCAGTTACACCTTCGACCCGCTCTGTGGACCGGTAGGGCTTTTCCGACTTCTGGCATCGGACACGCTGGTTGGCTGTGGCGATACCGGCTGGGGCGACGAGATTGCGTTTGGCGTAAAGGTGACGATCTCTCTTGCGCTCGCCACCTTGCCCGTTGGGCTGGCGCTCGGCTTCGTGATCGCGCTTGCGAGACAGTCGGACGAATGGAGCCTGAGGGCCGCCACCGGCGTCTACACCACGATCTTCCGCGGCCTCCCCGAACTGCTGACGCTTTTCATCGTCTATTTCGGCTTCCAGATTGTGCTCCAGACGGTGCTCACCTGGTTCGGCATCGAACAGCGGATCGAGATCAACGCCTTCATCGCCGGCATGATTGCTCTTTCCGTTGTATTTTCCTCCTATGCCTCGGAAGTCCTTCTGTCTGCATTCCAGGCCATCCCACACGGCCAGTATGAAGCCGGCAGCGCCGTCGGCCTCTCGAAGCGCAAAACCATGTGGCTCGTCATCGTGCCGCAGCTGATCCGCATCGCCTTGCCGGGCCTCAGCAATCTCTGGCTCGTTCTTTTGAAGGATACGGCTCTCGTGTCCGTCATTGGTCTTGCCGATATCGTCCGCCAGACCGGGGTCGCCGCGCGTGTCACCAAGGAAGCCTTCCTGTTCTACGGCATCGCCTGCCTTCTCTATCTGATCCTGGCAAGCGTCTCCTCGATCGGCCTCAATGCCATCTCCCGCTGGGCCAACAGAGCGGAGGTCGGCCGATGAGTTACGCGGCTGAAATCATCCCGGCCCGCCCGGCACCGCCCGTCTCCGTCCGGCGCATCACCCCGGCGCGCGTCCTGGGTTACGCGATCCTCACACTCTGGACAGTCCTCGGTGTGATGCTGGTCTGGAGCCTGATTTCCGGATGGGATCCGGAGAAGGTCGCCCGATACGGCTGGCGATACATGGACGGTCTCGCCACCACGCTGATCCTGACATTCGGCTCGATCACTCTCGGCGCAGTCTTGTCCATTCCCGTGACCTTTGCCCGCATGGCGAAGAACCCGATCCTCAACACGATCGCCTACGCCTATGTATACCTGTTCCGCAGCACGCCGATGCTGCTCCAGATCTTCCTGATCTATTACGGCCTCGGCTCGTTCCGCCCGCAGATCGAAGCCATCGGCCTTTGGTGGTTCTTTCGTGAGGCCTGGTACTGTGCACTGTTTGCCATGACACTGAACACGGCCGCCTATCAGGCCGAGATCCTGCGCGGCGCGATCCAGAGCGTTCCGAGAGGGCAGACCGAAGGCGCAAAATCGCTCGGCCTGCCGACCTCGATCACCTTCTGGAAGATCATCCTGCCCCAGGCCCTGATCGTGGCACTTCGCCCATACGGCAACGAGATCATCTTCATGATCAAGGGTTCAGCCGTCGTTGCAGTCGTCACCGTCCTCGACCTCATGGGTCAGACCCGCTACGCCTTCTCGCGGACCTTTGACTACCAGACCTATCTCTGGGCGGCGATCTTCTATTTTGCGATCGTCGAGGCCCTGCGCCACACCTGGGCGGCCATCGAGGCACGTCTCACGCGCCATTTGAAGCGCTGAGCAAGGCGCTGCGGCCGCGGTCTCCGGATCGCGGCCAGCATTGCATTAGCAATTCCTTCATCATGTGGTGTTCCGATGATGTCAGGGCCCGCGTCAGTCGCGGCCCCCGTCGGTCGCGGAAGCGTGACACCGTCCGCGCCGACCCTTTGAAACGGGATACGGACGAACGGACATGAACAGCGAAATGGAACTGATGCTGAAGGGCTACGGGCTGACCACCGCCCAGATCCTCTATCGCCTGCCGGACCACCCTTCCCTGCTGCAGACCTATATCTGGCAGCACTACGACCTCGCCCCGGACTTCCCCGAGATGCGCGGCTTCCTGCGGTTCTGGCAGGACAAGATAGAGGGACCGATTCATTCGGTCACCTATGTGCACAAGAAGATGATTGCTGCGAGCGAGTGGCGCTCGCTGAAGGGCGAGTTCATTTTGCACTGAATCGAAGACGCCAGACCTGACTGTCTGCGGCCATCCGATCGCATAAGGCTGCGCCCTTTTCATTGCCAATCCGGGCCCGACCGGCTAGACGACCGGCAAAGGCCGCCAGAGCGGCCACCAAAAACAGGAGCCGGACATGGCCAAGATCGACGAAGAAGCCCTGGCGGAAGCCTATAACCGTGCACTCGGCCTCGAGAAGGCAGGCGACATCGACGCCGCCGTGAAGGCCTATGAAGAGGTCCTCGCAATCGACCCGGACGATCATGGCGGCGCATCGGTCCGCATTGCCGCCCTCGGTCGCGGCGAAGCGCCGCCCAAGGCGCCCGATGCCTATGTCGAAACTCTCTTCGACCAGCACGCCGAAGCCTTCGAGGACATCCTCGTCGAACAGCTTGGTTATACGGTGCCGATGATGGTGCGCCAGCGTTTGCAGGCGCTCGGCCTTGGCCCGTTCAAGCGCCTTCTCGATCTCGGCTGCGGCACCGGCCTCACCGGCGGCGCGCTCCGCGACATGGTCGACGACATGACCGGGATCGACATCTCGGAAAAGATGGTCGAGATCGCCCATGAAAAGGATCTCTATGAGACCCTGTATGTCGCAGAACTCGAGGACTTCCTCGAAGACAACGATGACGAGGCCTTCGACCTTGTAACCGCAACCGACGTGCTGCCCTATCTCGGCGCGCTGGAACCGCTCTTCTTCGGCGCGGCCGAGAACATGACCGACGGCGGCATCTTCGTCTTCTCCTCCGAAACCATGCCGGCAGACAAGATGGCAGAGCGATCCTTCATCGTCGGCCCCCATCAGCGCTTCGTCCACGCCGAGGCTTACGTGCGCGAGCGCCTGACGGCGACGGGCTTCGAACTGATCGAGATCACCGACATCAACGTCCGCATGCAGGACGGCGAACCCTCTCCGGGCCACTTGGTCGTCGCGAAAAAGGCAGGAAACTAAATCCTGGATTGCACTTTCCACCAAAGATTGCATGCGATTAGTAGCCAGCAGTTGCCAAGTCATTAGGCTTCCCTCAAGAAAAGGGGGAAGCCATGCAAACAGAAGTTGCCGCACAAGCCATTTGCGACCCGTCCGTGGCATGGACATTGGTCGCCGCATTTTCCATAGCCTTCATCACGATCTTCGCCCTGATCTTCGGACGATATGAGATCAGGCTTCGACGACTACGCCTGATCCGCGACTACGTGAAGACTTTTCCTGTCATCGATCAGCAGGAGGACAGCACAAGCCCGTCATTCGAGTTCGTTAGGACCAAATACGCTGCGGAGGTCAGGGGTAAGGACGAACGGAAGTCCGAGGACTGGCATGAGGTTCGCTCGACCGAAAGCATCATCAAGGAAATCAACGACACGATTTTCCAGACCCGGTTCTTTCTAAATCGGGGGGACCTGCGATTGCTGGCCGCCGCCCTTCCCTATCTGTTCGTCGTCATGACAGGCTTTGTCCTGACACTCTCTGGTTTCGGAAGTTTCGATACTGAGGCAATGTGTCTGAACGAGACAGCCTTCAACCTCCTGACGGTCGGCGGCATGCAGTTCTCCGAACAAGCGGCGGCAATCGAACTGAGGCAACTTGCCGAGAACGTCCTGACCGTCGCCGCCATAACCTTCGTCGGTGCCTACCTCTCGTCGCTGCGCTACCTTGTCCAGGCGCTCGCAGTCTTCGATCTGAACGGCTACACGATGATCCGTCAGGCGGCCATGATTGTTATCTCGGTCCTCGCATCGGCAGCACTCTATCGCGCTTTGCCGGATCTGGTTGCCGTACAGGAAGTCGTGAGTATCGAACGAAACACGCCAATCGGCGAGCTCTCTGCGCTCTGGATACTTCTCGCTCTGGCCTTCGGGCTCCTCCCGGGCAGCGTCTTGCAATTCATCCTGGTCAAGGTCGGCAGC
>JAIXSF010000471.1 GCA_027484835.1 Rhizobiaceae bacterium
AGCGGCCGGAAGCCGTCAGCCGGCGCTCAACACGCCCGATCCGAGCTATCACGGCGCGGTCTGGGTAGAAGCCGTCAAGCCGATCGGCCCTGTCGCCTACATCATCAAGGCCCGCACGACGCTTTTGCGCGACCTCGGCTCCTCCCAGTCGCCGTTCAACTCTTTCCTGACACTGCAGGGCATCGAAACCCTGCCGCTCAGGATCGAACGCCTTAGCAGCAATGCTCAGAAGGTGGCGGAATTCCTTCAGAAGCGCCCCGAAGTCAGCCGCGTGATCTATCCCGGCCTGCAGACAGGCACGGCGCGCGAACGTGCGGACAAGTATCTGAAGGGCGGCTATGGCGGTCTTGTGGGCTTCGAACTCAAGGCCGGCCGCGAGGCAGGCCGCAGTTTCATCAATGCGCTGGAGCTGCACTACCACGTCGCCAATATCGGCGATGCCCGCAGCCTCGCCATTCACCCGGCCTCGACGACCCACTCGCAGTTGACGGCGGAAGACCAGTTCAAGACCGGTGTGACGCCGGGCTATGTGCGGCTGTCGGTCGGCATCGAGCATATCGACGACATCCTTGCAGACCTGGAACGAGGCCTCGAGGCCACCCAAGCCTTCAAGGCCGCGGCCGAGTGATCGTCGGCCGACGATGGTTGCCGGCCCAAGCGGCCGGCAATCTATCGGAAAGCCAAGTCTACTTCGTTGGGAGCTGCAGACTCCAAACTTATCTCGAAAACGCAAAAACCGCGGCGGTTCTACCGAGGCGGTTGCATTTTGGAGGATTGTATTGGTTGCGGGGATCTAGTTGCACCGAGACTTGTGGATTAGGCGCATTTCGTCTCCTAGCTGTCATTGTGCGGATTGGCTAACATCCAGAAATCTCCGCCTAGGTTCCTTAGCTATGGTCTCGATCTGCAGCTGATCCGTCGCCTGATCGTGGAATATGACATGAATGGAGGGGCCATGAGGGCAATTTGAAGAGAGAAAGAGAGAGAGAGAGAAGATTGCGACAAGGACTTTTCCCTAGGCTCGTAACGCGAACGTCTTCACCTTCCCATGCCAACGCCAGCGATCTCCTGCATTTGTCATTCGGTCGCATACAGATCGTTGCGCTGGTAAACATGGACATAATCGACAAAGAGATAAGAGGGATCGGGCGTCTCATCGATCGGCCATCCCGCACCCAGCGCCAGATTGACAAGCGGGAAAAAGGGCATGTGGAACTCGGGCGGCGTATCGAAGCTCCAGACCGGCTGCCGGTCAAAATAGATGGTCGTTCTCTTCGGACCAATGTCGACGCCCCACGTGTGAAAGTCTGAGCTGAGACTACCTTCGGGTACCGATGTCCAATAGCCGTCGGACTGGTTCTTCCCTCCATGACTTTCTCGCCAGATATGATAGCCGCTCGAAAATTCGTAAGGGGCGCGACCGTAATACTCGAGCACGTCGATCTCTGCCGTGAAGGCAGAACGATCGAGGCCGATCAACCAGAAAGCCGGCCAAACCCCTTTGCCCGGCGGTAGCTTCATCCGGGCTTCGAAATAGCCGAACTTTTGTGAAAAACCTTCGCCCCGCGGATTGGTCGCTGACAGCAGTCCCGCCCGCCAAACACCCTGCGCATCTTTCTTGGCTTCGATGCGCAAGATGCCCCCCGCGACGGTAAACGGAAATCCATCGGCAGGATCACTGAAGGATGCCGCTCCGAAATCGCCGTTCCACGGTGTATGCGCAATCCAGCGCGATTTCCTTTCGCCCCAGGCCGAGACGCTGAGGGTGTCGAAGTTGTCTTCGAAGGTCAGCGAATAGGCCTTGAGATCAAGGGCATCGCCAGCCCTTAAAGGCTGCGGGGAGACAATCAGCACGAAAGCAGAGAGGAAAACTCCGGCTGATGTGCGGGAGACGTAACGCGCTGACTGGATTGAAACCATCATGACCTTTGCTCCTTCATGCCGAAAAACCGTTGCCGGCCGGCTTCCATTCTTTGGAGGATGATCCATTCCAGTCCGGACGGCCGATCTCTGGCATGCCAAAATGCGAGCGCCGTGAGCCAGAACAGGGTCATTGCGGCCACGCTGGTCAAGCCGAGGACGAGAAGCAGTTCCAATCCGGGGGGCAAGGCTGACACACAGGGCGCGAGCACAAAAAGGAACATCAGCATCGGCACGCTGGGCAAAAGAGCGCGCAGGAAAGCCGCGAGTTGCGCCCGAACGGCAACGCCGATCAGGCGCCGGACGATCAACAGACTGGCTAGGTAAGCAACGGCGACACCGATCATCCGGGCCGCGATGGCCCCCTCGAGACCGAACTTGATGACGAGAAGAACTGTCACCGGTGCGCGCAAGGCGAATTCGACAAACATGCGCAGAGCAACGAGGCGGGTCTGATCCATCACCATGGCGAGCGGCGGCATGATCGCAGACGGAAGAGTGAGGATGCTGACGATACAGAGTCCCTGGAAGACGGGAGCCGCGAAGGTCCATTTGTCCCCCACCGCCACCCTGAGCACCGGTTCGGCGAGCACGGTCAGGATCAGAAGGATGGGGGCCGCCGTCAACGTCACAGCATGGGTTGCCTTGAGATAGGCAGGAATGCGCTTCTGGCCTTCGTCAACCCTCGCAAAGCCCGCGATCAGCGGGCGCATCAGCGGCCCCACGAACACCTGATGCGGAATTCCGGCTATGCTGTCGGCAACGCTGAATGCCCCCAATGCGGACAGACTGGTGAACCTTGGAAGAAGGAGCCGGTCGAGCTGCCAGTTGAAGGACATCAAGATCTGCGAGACGCTATTCCAGCCGATGATGTCGCGGAA
Source organism: Rhizobiaceae bacterium (assembly GCA_027484835.1). GTDB lineage: Bacteria > Pseudomonadota > Alphaproteobacteria > Rhizobiales > Rhizobiaceae > Allorhizobium. The sequence goes on from JAIXSF010000471.1 coordinate 2,802, forward strand.
ACTTCTCCACTCGCGCAATCCAAGACGCGGTCGCATCGGAGCGAAGACATAAGAGGCGAATAGCGCAAAGGCCGGACCAGTGACGGAACCTATCGCTAGCCCCCAGTAGCTGTGTGTGGTCGCCGCGACACTCACCGCGGCAATCAGCGAGGCGAGCTTGACCATCAGATCGATCGCAAACTCCCGCTTGAAATCGAAGGCGCGCATGAAGATGACCATGCGCGGACTGACAAGACTGCGCATGGCAGGCGCGAGAGACAGCGTGGCCATCAGCGGCACAAGCCGCATATCGTCGTAAAGATAGCCAATCGGCCAGGCGAGCGACAACATGAGGGCGGCTATGGTCCCTCCGCGGATGAGGCTCAGCGTGAACGCCGTATCGAGCAGATCGTCCGTCAGGGTTTCTTGGCATAGCAGCGCCTGGGTCAGCGGCAATTCGAGAACGGTCTCGACGATGACGAGGATCGAGACAGCGATCGCCACCAGGCCGAAATCTTCAGGAGTCAGCAGTCGTGCAAGCAGGAGCAAAGTGAAGAAATCGATCAGGCGGGCGACCAACTTGCCCCCCATGCTCCACAGGCTTGCCGTCGCGATCTTGTGCCCGATCTCCGTCATGCAGGCATGCCGCCGCCGCAGGAGATTTTGCAGACCGCTTCCAAGACGAGACAGATCCCTTCGCCATTCACTCTCCTCACGCCGACCTCCCAGAATGCTTTTCCGTCGGAACGCCCGCACGGTTTTCCAGCCAATCCTCCAACAGGGCCATGAAGCGAGTTCGAAAGATGTCTGTCGAGAAGCGTTCGGCATGCCGGCGAATGGCATGGGGATCAAAGCTCGCCTCGCGGGCCTCGAACTCATCGATCGCACGAACCAGGCTCTCGACGCTCTGCTCGGCGAAACGAACACCGACCTCCGCGTGCGAGACCGTCTCGCGCGCGCCGCCAGCGTCGAATGCGATCACGGGCCGACCGCTGGCCATGGCTTCCACGGGCAGGATGCCGAAATCCTCAGTGCCCGGAAACAAAAGCGCGCGGCAACGGCGCAGATGATCGGCAAGCACCTCGAAAGACTGATGGCCGAGAAACTCGACCGACGGACCGGCAATCGCCCGCAATTGGCTTGCCTGCTCCCCCTCCCCGATGACCAAGAGACGACGACCGGTTTCGCTGCAGGCGCGCACCGCAAGGTCCGCGCGCTTGTAGCCGGTGAGTTGGCCAGCATAGAGGTAGAACTCCCCCTGCCCGTCCCCAGCCCGGAAATCCTCGACCGCAACTGGCGGATGGATGACGCTGGCCTCCCTGTTGTAGAAGCGGCGGATGCGGCTTGCGATATAGCCGGAGTTGGCCACAAACACATCGACCCTTGCCGCCGAGGTGACATCCCAGACGCGCAGGAATGGAGCTGTCACCGACATCAGCATCCGCCCGGGCCAAGACAGCCCCCAGCGATAGAGGTGAAACAAGTCCCAGATGTAGCGCATTGGCGAGTGGCAATAGCAGATATGCAAGGCATCCGGTCTGGTGATGACGGCCTTAGCCGGGCCAGATTCACTCGAAATGACCAGATCATAGTCTTGCAGGTCAAAATGCTCGAGCGCGAAGGGCATGAGCGGCAGCATCTTTGTATAGTGCCGCCGGGCGCCGGGAATTTTCTGCAGAAAGGACGTGGTGATCCGGTGTGACCGCAAGGTCTCGCTCAAACGGCTTTCGTCGCAAACCAGGGTGAAGATATCGGCTTGCGGAAATAGCCGGCAGAGTTCCTCCAGCACCTTCTCGCCACCACGCATGGAAACGAGCCAATAATGAACAAGTGCAACCTTCAGCGCCTTCTGCGGCGGCGGGAGATTGATAAGTACCGCGGGAGACCTTGATGCGTTGGTCGCCTCATCCATGTCTGCAGGTGGGGTAACTGTCCTCATGACCAGCGTCCATATCGTGAGAGCCGTGAAGGCATCGCGGGGATGTCGTCGGCGTGAGACCGCAGCAGATCGAGATAGCTGGCGAGCAGAGCATCTCGCCATTCTTCCGGGCGGAGAAACAGGCCGTGGGCCCGTTCATGAGCGGCTTCGCTCATCGACCGAAGCTCATGCGCAGGCAAGCGATCGAGCGCCATCATGGCCCGCTCCATGGCCTCCGGCTTGCCCGGTTCGAATGTGATGGCCATTCCGAGGCTGCGCATTTCCTCGGCCAGAAAGGCACTTTCAGGCAGAAGGACCGGCAGACCGCTCGCAGCCGCTTCGACGGCGACAAGTCCGAAAGGTTCCGGATAACGAGACGGCATGATCAGGCCGCGCGCCCGCGAAATCGTTGCGCTGATCTTCTGAGCCGGCAGCCAACCGAGAACTTGAACATGAGCACCGACGCTTTCGATCTTGGCCTTCAGAGGCCCATCGCCGATAACCGTCAGGCGAAGGCCCAGTTTTGTTGCAGCTGCAACGGCCTCCAATATCCCCTTTTCCGGATCGAGCCTGCCGATAAAAAAGAGGTCGCGGTTGTTTTCAGCGGCTACCCGGGTCTCGGAAAAGGCCTTCGCGGGGTTGCGAATGGTGATTAGCCGCTCCGGTGCGTATCCGGCCCGCATGAAATACGCGGCCATCTTCTCATGCAGCAAGACGATGCGGCGAAAGCGGTGGCGACGCCGCAATTGCAGGAACAGATTGGCGCCACGCGCAGAACGCCATGTCTTGTGGACAAAGTTTCGCTTGTCGCAGGATGTCGCAAGGCAATCCGCGCTGAGCGGGCGACGAGCACATGTCTCAAGACGACGATAATCGTAGAATGCGCCATTCGGACAGGCTGCGAAAAAATCGTGTGCGTGAACAATTGTGCGTTCGGCAACAGGGTCGAGCGCATCGAAGAGCGAGGGAGAGAGGATCTTCGACCAGCCATGGACATGATAGACTGTAGACGGGGTGTCATGGGCGGCGATCCACCGCGTGATCGCCATGGCTGTGGAACGATTGTGTAGTCCGTCCACTGCGGCTGAAAGCGGCGCGGCCGACAGGAGATCGGCTCCGCCGAGAGCGACCAGGTCGATCCCCTCGGACGCCAAGATCCCATTATCTCCGCGATCTCCGCAGATATAGGTGACGCGATATCCAGCGCTGTGCAGCTGTCGCGCGACGAGAAGAGCAAGCGCAGTCGCACCGCCACTGGCCACCGAATAATCGTCAATGATTACAATGCGATCAATTGCACTATCGGCCGCCCTCCCCACGGAAAGCAGCATTGATTTGATGGCAGGCGCAGCGATCCGAATACGTGAAGGATCTTCCTGGATCGCACTGTTCACGCAAAAACCTCCACGGAAGACAAAACTACGCGTCGGTGGCGCGAAAGAGAAAACGCGCTCAAGACAGCTTAATCTGAATATAAACCGTTCGCCTCACCATGAGGCGAAAGCGGACGTCAAGCTGCGCCGCCGCAGTTGCGGGCGTGACTTTCCAAAGCGCTGCGATTGAGAAGACGGATACTACCGTGCGAGCCGCCAATCACGTTGCTTTCACGCAGCCGGCGCAGGCACTGATTTACCTTTTCTCGCGATGCGGGGACGGTGGCTGCCAGTTCGTGTTGTGAGATGGTCACAAGATCGGCGTCACCACCATCGACGCTATAGATCATCGACAAACGCAGAAGTGTCTGCGCCAAACGTGACATCAGACTGCCGCCCGCATTGGCAATGATCCTAAGCTCGAGTTCGTTGATCCGAGAAAGCGCTCTGGACAGAAGTTCGACCTGGAAATGCGGGTCATTGGCGCAAAGTTCGCGCAGCAAGCGCCCGTCGTAAAAGTGTAGCTCGCAATCGGATACGGCACGGTATTCAAGGTTCATCGGCCTGCGCCGCAAGACCTCAATTTCACCAACCACACTCCCTTTTGGCATGATTTCCACGATGAACTCTCGGCCGTCGGCCAAGAGAGCATGTGCCCCAACAAGTCCCCGATGTATCCGGGCAAACATGTCACCCACGCCCCCGGCGCCGGCGATTAAATCTCCCCGCCGAAAACAGCGAACCGTCGACCGGTGCTGTGACAAGAGCGGCAACCACTGCCCCATGAGCCCTTCGAAAGTCGGCGGAGAGATTGGTGGAAGCGCCCTTCCGTAAGACTGAGTTCGACTCCGCTCTCCCGACACGAGACTGGTAACTGCACCATTCATGGACAACTCCCTACGCACTTGAAAATCTACTGCGCCGCACAAAATCGAAATCGACCGACGCGATTCACAGGAAAACTGGAGCATTTCTGCTCAGACAGCACGAAATGAAGCGCCGGAAATCTGAGCAACTCAAGGCACTTAAACAATGCATTTGCGCATTTTATAATCATAAACATCGGTTTTTAACGATGATTCCCGAAATTTATATTCAGATACTTCGATTTCTCGCAGTTATAATCGAAAAACCAAATATGAGTCCACGCCATTACAATTTGCGAACTTGATGCACCCGAATTTGGTCCACTCCGAGTTCTGCCATGTCCAGATGATTACCATAAATAATTTGTTAACGTTTGTAACCCGGGTCACAGACATCCACATTGCGACGCAACAATCTTTACAGCAAGCGCAATGCCTGCATGTGACGCGCTGCGGAGATGTATATGACGACCGAATTTCAGGGTCTGGACGTTACCGACGCTTGGATTGGCTTGACGCATGACGCTACCGGCCAAACAGCGCAGTCAGTACATCGCTGGCCAACGACCGCGAATGCAACGAAGCGCTCCTTTGATCTTGTCATTTCCGGCTTGGGTTTGCTGCTACTTTTACCGCTGCTTGTATTCACGGCAGCGCTGATCAAACTTTTTCATCCTGGACCGGTCTTCTACTCGCACAAGCGTGTGGGCTTGCATGGCCACGACTTCGGCTGCTTGAAGTTCCGCACGATGCACGTCGACGCGGCACAACAACTGGCCGAGCTGCTCGCGCGAGACGCCGAGGCCCAGGAGGAATGGGAGAAAACGCGGAAACTGAGAAATGACCCAAGGGTGACTGCGATCGGTGAGGTTCTCCGGAAGTCGAGCCTTGATGAACTTCCGCAGTTGCTGAACGTTTTTGCCGGCCACATGAGTATAGTCGGGCCTCGCCCTGTGACGCGCGAAGAACTTCCCCGCTATGGCCAATATGTCGAGCTTTATACGGCCACGCGTCCGGGACTGACAGGACACTGGCAGACGAGCGGCAGGAGTAACACCGACTTCGATAGGCGCGTAGCGCTGGACGTCGAGTACGTCACGCGGTGGTCACTCCTGTGGGACCTCTGGATCATCGCAAAGACGATCCCGGTCCTTTTCTCTCGCGAGGGGGCCTACTGAAATGCTGCGGCCTGGTTGCACGTCACTGAGAGAATGCAACGGCCGGCTCTTCTGAAACAGCAAGCGTATTGGGGAATAGTGTGTCGTCGAACCAAAGTTTTCAGCGCCTGACTGCTCTGTCGATGTTCCCGCAGAGAACGCGGGACGACCCGTTCTCACTGGCAGACATCAGCTTTTTGTTGGGCAGGCGTTGGCGGATTCTCCTTTTCGCACCGCTGATCACCGTCAGCCTCACCGCTGTCTATATAATGACGGCCTCACCAAGTTTCGTGGCGTCAACCCAACTGTTGATCTCACCGCATGTGGCGAACGGAGAAACATCCCTCGCACTCGCGGAAGACACCTTCATTGAGGGCGAAATCGAAATCGCGCGCTCTAGCGACGTTCTGTCGGCAACTGCCTCGCGCCTGAGCCTCACCAGCGATCCGCAGTTTACGGAGACGGCTTCCCTGCGGGAAAGGATCAAATCCGCGCTGTCCAGTCTAGTGACGACGCCAGAGCACAGTGGCACGGCTCAATCCCCGTCCGGCGACGCGCTCCTCGAAGTTGTTATCGACAAGCTGCGAAACGTAACCTGGGTACGCAGGATCGGGCGATCCATGATCGTCGAGATCTCTGCCTCTGCCGATGCGCCACAGCGTGCCGCCGAGATAGCCGATACGCTTGCACGCTCCTATATTTCCAAAAACATCGAGATGAAGTCGCGCGCTGCGAAGCAGTACAGCGACTGGCTTCAGCAGTTGGTCAACGAGCAGCAGAACGGGTTGACGAAGGCAGCAAACGAGTTGGCTGCCTTCCGGGCCAATCCCAAGGACCAGTACCGTCTGGCCGAGCTGGAAAGCCAGGCCCAGGCACGCCGCGCGTTGTTCGAAAGCACCTTGACCTCGTTTACCGAGGCGAGACAGCGCATTTCATCGCCCGTCTCCGACGCTACAATCGTGTCACCCGCGACTCCGCCTCAATCGAAGTCCAGCCCACGGTCGGCGCTCTTGCTTGCGTTCAGTCTGCTGACCGGAGCTGGGATGGGGCTCATCTGGGCGATCATCCGACATTCCGCAGATCGCCGCATCAGTGGAAGAACGCAGGTCGTGGAACTGGCCGGCACGCCAAAACTCGCCAGTATCAAAACCTTTTCAGCGCATCAGGAGGCAGGCCGCAAGCCGCCAGCCGATCCGACAAGTAAAGGTGCGCCTATTCGCCGATTGCCTGAGATGCAGGCTCTCTCACCCCTCCTTTTCAATCTGCGGAGGAAACGCAAGACAGCGATCGGAGTCACCGGCGTCAATGAAGGTGTGGGCGCATCGACAATTGCGCGGGAGTTGGCTTTGCAGTCAGCGAGCGCGGGCGCCAGAACGTTGCTCGTGGACACCATCGGCGGTGAAGGATCGCTGAGCCGCCTGCTCAATCACGACAGCGCCAAAGGTCTCTGCAAGGCGTTATCACGTGAAGCGAGCCTGGAACAATTCACTGTCGAACTTGCACCGAACCTCTACTTCCTGCCTTGCGGCGCACGGGGCAGTGTCGCGCCGGCGCTGTGTCTGGGCGCAAGGACATCAGAGTTAACCGTAGCAGACATGAAGAACGGTTTTGAAATCGTGATCTTCGACCTCGCCTCGGGTGAAGTGACCACTGATGCGGCAGCGATCGGACCTGAACTCGATACCATGTTGCTGGTTGCCGCTCAGGGCCGGACAACAATCGACCAGTTGAGCAAGGTAGCATCAGACCTGCGACAGGTGGGGACGGATCTCGCCGGCACGATCCTGAACAAGACGTCAGGAGCGTGAGACCATGCCTCAGCAAGATCTTCTGCTGCAACCTCGACAGGATGCAATCGAGACCCCCGTGGAGAGGAATGCCCCGACGGACCGCCGAGCGCGACTACGGGGCGTGATTGGCATCGCTTCTGCCGGGAGGCCGACGGTCCTCACCCAAACAGTCCGAGATCTACAGTCACAGGGCGAACCAGCACTTGAAATCATTGTGTGCGTGCCCGGTGCTGAACATGCTGGCGACCTGCCCCAGCACTCGAATTTGCAGGTGATCTACGGACCGAACGGACTGACACGCCAACGCAATGCCATTTTGGAAGCCGCGCGCGGCCGGGCGGATATTCTGGTGTTTTTCGATGACGATTTCGTCCCGCATCGAGACTACGTGAACAATATTCTCACCGCCTTCGAGGATCTTCCCAATCTTGTCATAGCCACCGGAACAGTGGTTGCCGATGGTATACTGGGCCACCCTATCGAACGGGCAGCCGCTCTTGCGCGTCTCGGTTCCTGTGAGGCGCCGGCGCAGCATGCAGCACCTTGCTACAATGCCTATGGTTGCAACATGGCAGTTCGCATTGAAACGGCGCGGGCCTCAGACATTTGGTTTGACGAATCCCTGCCGCTTTACGGTTGGCTGGAAGATGTAGACTTCAGCCGGGCCATGGTACGTCACGGAGACTGTATGCGTTTGAGCGACGCTATCGGCATTCATCTGGGCGTGAGATCGGGGCGCCAACCGGGCAAACGGCTTGGCTATTCGCAAGTCGCAAATCCTTGGTTCATGATGCGCAAGAAAACGCTCACCCGACCACGCGGGCTTATCCAGATCACCCGCAATCTACTGGCCAATATCGTCGGCTGCGCTGTGAAGCAGGCACACATAGATCGGGCCGGGCGGCTGCACGGCAACATGCTTGCTCTTGCTGACTTGATAAGCGGCAGGTTGGATCCGCGGCGCATTCTGACCCTCGATCAGAAAGTCACAACGTGGCCGGCGGCAAAGGCAACAACAACGGAAGGACCCAGAGGATGAGCGCGACAAGAGTACGGAGCCGATCTTTCAAGCAAGCCTTAGTGGTCGTACTTGCCATAACCTTCAGCCTGCAAGCGTGGCAGGTCACGCGTGCAGAGGGCTATCAGCTGGTGGCGGAAGACAAGATCCGCCTGAGAGTTGTCGAATGGCGCTCGGAAGATGGCCGCTACAGAAGCTGGGAGGCCGTCGAAGGCGTCTATACGATTGACGATGCAGGCGACATCGCCGTCCCGGTTATCGGCAACATCGCGGCGATCGGGAAAACCACAACCCAGCTTTCCGAGGAAGTTTCGATTGCGATTGCCGAGCGAGCCGGTCTGCCCAGCCGCCCCTCTGTCGCAATCGAGATCGAGGAACACGCGCCGATTTTTGTCGTGGGATCGGTTCAGGCACCGGGCAGGTATGTTTATCAGTCCGGCATGACGACAATGAAGGCGGTGAGCGTCGCGGGCGGCTTCCTGCGGTCCCGCGGGGACAATATCTACCTGCTGCGTGACCAGATCCAGGCGGCTGGTGCCTATCGTACGGCGGTGGTGGGTCAACGGGAACTGCTTTTGCGGCGTGCCCGGCTGACCGCGGAAATCGAGGGACGAAACGACTTCGACATTCCTGCTGAGCTGATAGGAACGAGCGGCATCGACAAAGCCAAGACCGATGAACTGAACCTGCTACGTCTGCGACAGAAGCAGCTGGATAGCCGGATCGCTGCAGCGGATGACTTGGTGCTTCTGTACAGCCAGGAAATTGCATCCCTGGAGGCAAAGATCCTATCGCAAAAGAGCCAAATCGATACAGCGCAGAGGGAGTTGGCCTCTGCCATCCAGCTGGTAAACAAGGGCGCGATTACCAACAGCCGGCAGCTGGCGATCGACCGTGATCTGGCAACACTTCAAAGCAATCTACTCGACCTCGAAATTGCCCTGACGCGCGCGCGCCAGGCCGTCAGCGAAAGCAATCGTGAGAAGGCCAACCTCGTCTACGGACGCAACGCGGAAAACCAGCAGGAGCTGAACACAATCGATGCGGCATTGTCCCGCGCATCGATAGAGATGCAGGTGGCTCAGCTTCTGGGTCAGCAGGCAGGGTACAACGAGCAGTTGGCTCAGATGGAAGCGGCTGCCGACGAAACACGCAGCGAGCAAAGGACTTACCGCATTCTAAGAGCCAATGCCGATGGCGGCACAAGCGTGATCATTGGCGACGAAGCGACGCCTCTGAAGCCGCATGACCTCGTTGAGATCGGGATCAGCGCCTCACCAGTCAGCTCAACGGCAAAAAGACAATCCTCGAGCTTGGCCATGCCTTCGCAACCATCAACGCTGGCGCTCGATACCACTGCCGACAATCGGCATTTGCTGGGCGATGCATCCCAGCAGCAGCCTTGATCGGATGAGCCATGCTGAGGAGAACCGGTCTTGCGTCTGTCAGAGCCGAGGGCATTCCGACCCGTTCCGCACGTAATGCAGTTGATGATCGGGCGCAATTTCAGCGTCGAAAAAGAAAGACTGATCGACAACGCTCCGGGCTTATACCCCCTTGGCGCTTCATACCTTCTCACTTTCACATCGCAACCAATGTGGCGTAGCCGGTGACCCTGGAAATCATAGGGATAATGACAGTATTGTTGGGGCTGGCCGGTGTCTGGGCCGGACCACGCTGGGCAGCGGCCTTGCTGAGCTTCTCCCTGCTTTTTGGTGCTGCTGCGGCAATCCAGCTGCCTGTACTGGGTGGCAACAGCGTCCAGCCGAGCCATGTGCTGCTGCTCTTTCTCTGCCTCAGTGTGGCGATGAGGCCGGCGCAATTTCGTGCCAGCGTTCTGAGCCTTGCGCATCCCAGTCCAGGCTACTGGTTCGCGGCTTACATCCTTTTCTCAGTGGCAACAGCCTTTTTCCTGCCTAGGATCTTTGCAGATGCGAGCCTTGTCTATTCTTCCGCTCGCGGTGCGAATTCGGTCATGTCAACGCTCGCTTCGCCCCTGGGGCCGAGTTCGTCCAATTTCACGCAGTCGTTCTATCTTCTCAGTGACCTGGCTTGCTTCGCCATTGTGCTTGCGCTCGCCAGAGCCGGAGAGCATCGCTTCCTCGCCCTCGCAGTGGTTGCGACATCGGCAGGTTGCTGTCTGTTTGCATTCCTCGATCTGATCACCTTCTACGCTGGCATACCCGAGACCCTCGACGTCATCCGGAACGCCAACTACACGATGCATACAGCGGACACCTTTGCCGGTTTGAAGCGCATCGTCGGGTCCTATCCCGAGGCCAGCTCGTTCGGTGCCATTGCCTTGGCCCTGTTTACCTTCAATCTCGTTCTATGGCTGGAGCGCTACCCAGTGCGCCACCTGGGTCTTTTGACAATTGCGACGGGCGTTTTCCTCGTCATGAGCACCTCGACGACGGCCTATGCTGCAGGTGGTGCAATCGGCATCGTCATCATTCTGTACAGTGTCCACGAGGTGTGGATAGGACGAGCTCGGTGGGCACACGTTACGTTTCTGTTTCTCTGTCTTGTGGTCGTGCCTTGTGTGGTGCTGGGGCTAATGCTTGTTCCCGACATCTGGCAAATGGTCACGAATGTCGGCGTTGAGGCATTTGCCAACAAACTTGGTTCGCAATCGGGCGAGGAACGGACGGCATGGAATGCGCACGCCCTAATCTCATTCGTTGACACCATGGGGATGGGTGCGGGGCTTGGAGCCGTGCGCGCCTCAAGTTTCGTCGTCGCTCTCCTCGCGAACACCGGAATTGCCGGTACTCTACTTTTTATGACGTTCGCCTATCGGCTCTATAAGCCGGCCGAGCGAATGGATATGAGCCGGCTGGACGAGGCCGCCATTGGCCGTGCAGCTTTGATGTCGGCGCTTAGCCAAATTTTCTCCGCCACCGTTGCGGGGACAAGCACTGATCTCGGTTTGCTTTTCAGTCTGGTTTCCGGCTTGGCCGCCGGCGCCATTGCCCGAGCAGCGTTAACCCACACATCCTCGGCATCACATGAGTTCGTCGCACCGCATCAAAGAGCTGGAGGGAAGAGCTTTGCCTGATTGCAGAACTTCAAGCCGCCACAGATGCAGCTCACGCCAACGACGTGAGACAGCGCCCCGCTCCCCGCTCCCTCGAATAGCCCAACCGACCAATAGCGTGAACCGGATGCATCTGGAGCATCGAGCAACCAATCGTCAAAAGGGGAGCAAGCTCAAAGACGGCATCCGCTTAGGCCGATGGAGGGTCGCCTTCGGCGGACGCCATTGTGGTCTGATCCACTCGACGTCGCCTCAAGCGCCGCAAAAACAGGTGCGCTGTGAACACGCCGACGAAATAGCTCAACTGCATCAAGACAAGAAACTTGACCGCCTCGACAGCTGTTGCGCCAAAGGTTTCGCCTCGCAACAGCAAGTATGTGACCCATACCGCGATGACAACCACAGTTACGAGAGCGAATGCCCAGGCACGAAGATAGAAACCCGCAAAAGCGGCGGCTGCCGATAGCAGGAATGCGCTGACTGACATGCCCAAGTCACCTCTCCATGATCCGCTCCGCCGAGCAAGCCCTGAAGGCCATGGCCACGAATCGCCAAACGCAACAACAGCGCAAGTATAGTACTGGGAAATTACCCTCAATATTCCGTAAAGAACAAATGGAGCAAAAATAATGACGGGCCCAACATTCTCTGAAAGCCCGATGGCCGCGCAGCCTCGGTCATCTTCGGCGGAGCCGGTGGTTGCCAAAGAACGGAATAGTCAGTGCATCGCCTATGTCACCGACGCAGAATATGCATTTCCGACGATAATGTCCGCGGTTCAGGCAAGATTCCACAGTGCCGCAGCGACCGACATCTGCATCTGCACGTCCGAGGGGATCCCGGCTTTTTCGGAGCTCGAAGATATCCTTGCGACGAAGAGGATCAGACTTCTGGACACGTCCGAAATCCTTTCGTCAAAACTGGCGCCGCTCGACGCTGGACACTTCATGGGGCGGATCAGCGTCAGCACCATGGCAAAACTTGTCCTGCCGGAAATATTGCCGACGCACTATACGCAGATCATCTATCTTGACGGGGACACGCAAGTCGTAAGTTCGCTTGAGAAGCTTGAACGGATCGACGCTGCGCCAGGGAAATTCTACGCAGCCCTCGACTATCTCGCACTTATCAATCTTCTCGAGCATGGGAAACGCAGCAGCTATTTCAACGCCGGGGTGCTGAAGTTCAATCGTGAAAACTGGATTGGGGAAGAAGCATTCAACCTATTCCTCACCAATCCCGAACTTTGCGACGGAAAGCATGACCAGGGCGCACTTAACTATGTCGCGGGCGACGCCCTCATCCTGATTTCTAACAAGTGGAATTTCCCAAAGCAGTTCCTCCATCTGGCTGACATGCAGAGCCTCGGAATTGTGCATTACATGGCACATCCCAAACCTTGGCACGGAACCTTCTTCCCGTGGTCGGCGACAGAGAGCAGGGTCTATCGGGACCTGAGGCGAGAAAGTCCCGTGTTCGACGCGCTTTATCGCGGCATCGGGATCGATCGTCAGCTCGTTTACAAATTTCGCTCGATACGCGAACGGATCAGGTCAGCGGTCCCTGGCCGCTATCAACGGCCGATCCTGCAAGACGCGTTATGGGGAAACTATCCGGTATGAACCAAGCCACAACCACCGCAGCACTGAGCCCCAAAGTAGCAGTGGGTTGCGAAGCCTTGGGTTGGACGGCCAAGCGTTACAAGATCAGAGGCATGAAAGACAAATCATGAAATTCGCCTCTCAAACATCCTCAAGCGTTCTCCATTACTCCAAGGCGCGGCTCCGGCAACTGATCAAATCGCGGCAACTGAGCTTCAACCTGCGCGAATCCGCGCTCGCGGGAGCCGGCCATGTCGTTGTCTGTGTGATCCGCAACGAAGGGCACCGACTGCCGTTCTTTCTCGACTACTATCGGCGACAGCGCTTCGACCATTTCATCTTCATCGACAATCAGTCAGATGACAGCACCAAGAGCATCCTCGAAAACCAGAAAGATGTCTCAGTCGTTTCGGCAGCTGGGTCCTACAAAGCAGCCAGGTTCGGGAATGATTGGGTCAATGAGGTGATCAACCGGCTCTGCCGAGACAAATGGGTTCTCTATGTCGATGCCGACGAATATCTGGTTTTCCCTCATGACGATTGCCGCAGCATCCGGGATCTGACGGCACATCTATCACGGCAGGGGCTGCAATCCTTGAGGGCGATCATGATCGACATGTATGGCCCCGGAAGGTTGGCCGACAATATCTGCGAGATTGGTGGCGACCCACTCACCGTCTGCCCACTCTTCGACCGATCGGGTTATATGAAGCACCATGATCCGGTGGAGAATACTACTTGGATAAAGGGTGGAGTTCGCGGGCGGATCTACTTTCGCGACCGCCTTTGGGATGGACCTGCGCTGAACAAGGTGCCGCTGATCCACGTTTCGGGCGAGCGGCTCTACCTCAAATCATCCCATCAGATCTGGCCACTATCGCTCAATTATGCCGATCCGGTCGGCGGGCATGCCGTGACGGGCGCGCTGCTCCACTTCAAGTTTCTCTCGACCTTTGTCGACAAGATAGCCGACCTCCACAATCTTTCCGAGCACACTGACGAATACGCAGCGTATGCGAATTCAGCAGGCAACGAAATCTTCTTGGGCGCAAACAGCCAACGTTACCGCGGATGGGCCGATCTGATGGAAAACGGCTTGCTTGATGGCACAGACTGGCATCTTTAGCCTCGAACTATTCAGGTTGCCGTTTTGGATCAGAGCTCTGTAATCAGATAACAACAAGCCTCCATCGCTCACAGATCGCTCGTCTCTGAGCATGGCCTTGTGAAGAGCGGCCTCATCGGAGCCCCGCAACTGCGCGCTGGGCGAGGAACGGTAACTGCCACTGTGGTGATGTTCGCGTAACAATTCGGTCCCCGCCTCTGTAGAGGTAGCCTTCACAAGAACTGCGAGAACCAGACTCATGGTTTGCCGGGGGCGCTCTTCGCTCTCCGAACACGCTCAGTCCACTCGCACCACGCCCCCTGGCGCAATAGCCTGTTCCACTGCCGCATCACCGAGAAGAGCCGCCCGCAACCTGATCCAGCGATCTTCAACAGCGATGACGACCGACTTGAGCCGGAGCGCCGGCTTCTCGACGAAATGCCAGGAGAAGGCCGCAAAGACCGCCGAGAGAGCGCAAGCCAGTAGGCCGTTCAGGAACCAGGTCTGACCAAGCGGTCCCATCGCGTAAAGCGCCTGCTGAATCGGATAGCCATACAGGAATATTCCGTACGAATAGTCGGCCCCCTTGAGCATTGGGAGTTTTGGCGGAGAGCAGATACCGAGAAAGACGGTGACATAAGCCAGACCGGGCAGCGCCAGGAAATCGCCAAAACTGGTGTACCGATACGCACACAGAACAGACGCGGCGGCGACAATAAAAAGATAAGGATCCCACCGAATCCTATCCCGGTAGAGATAGATGACGATACCGAGCAAGAAGCCGCAAATCAGAAGATTACCGGACATTGTGGTCGGAAAATTCGCCCAGTCCTGACCATGCCGCCAGTACCGGACAATGCCGTAGAAAACAGGACAGCCCACCGCCGCCACCACCGACAGGATTCGATGTTTGACCACGCCGAAAAGAAACAGCAGTGCGATGGCGATATAGCATTCGAGTTCGTAGGGCACCGTCCACAGTTGGATATTCACCGTGCCGGCGTCCGGGTTGTTCACGAAGACACCGGGCAAAGAGAAATGGATATGGCCGGTCACATTGACGAGATATCTGAGAAATTCAGGATCGGCAAAATAAAGCGAGAGATCCAGACTGGTGAAGACTGCGCCGAGCAGGAAGGCTGAGAGGAAGACCTCGACGGCCAGGGCGGGATAAATCCGGATGAAGCGGTTGCCAAGGAATGACACCAGCGTCCTTGAGCGCTCCAAGCTTCCGGCAACCAAAAACCCACTCAGGACAAAGAACATTGGCAAGACGGACTTCAAGAATGGCCTAAACTCCGTTTGCCAAAGAAATAGATCATCTCCATAGACAACCCGCGCCGTATGTATCCAGACCACAAGAACTGAAAGGACAATGCGTAGATAATCAAATCCTGTTGGCCTTCCTCTCGCTATACATAGCTTTTCACTGATAAGCATTTAGCACCCGAATGATAATCTTGACGAAGCGCCGAGAACGATATTGTCTTCATGAGACTAGATCTTCGAGCTTGGGGCGTCAGTGACCGTGGAAACATTCGCAAACTATTTTTGCTGTACGTGCGATACGCCCCTTCCTCAGGTTCCCGCACGCCGGATGAGCACTTCGGCTACGCCGGTGACGCGTTCGGGGGAGTATGTCTCTTGCAGTTGATCTTGCGGTTGCTCTGCTTGCTTTTTCTCGCAGCAGGTATGGCACTCGCTGCCGGCGGTCTCTGGCTGTTGCTGCTGGGCGGCTCGAGCTATTATCTGATCGCGGGTCTGGCCTACTGCCTAGCGGCCATCCTGCTGCTGCGGGGCGGCAGTTCGGGGGCAGCAATCAGCGTTATGGTCGCGCTGCTCAGTTTGCCTTTCGCGATCCTGGAAGTGGGCCTTGAATTCTGGGGGCTCTTTACGCGCCTTCTTTCGCCGGCCATCATCGCCGCAACCGCCTGTTTTGTTTCTCTGCGTCTTGCACCCGGAGCCAGACACAGAAGGTGGGCTACCCTCGGTCTTGCGGCATCAACCACCGTCGTCATTGTTCTTTTCGCCCTGGCCTTTGTGCCGCATGGCACCGTTCAAGCTAACCCGGATGCCAGGAACTATGTTGGCAGCGTCGCGAGCAACGTGCCCGAGGACTGGACGTCCTACGGCAAGACCAATGAAGGACTGCGCTTCTCGCGCTTCGACCAAATCAACCGCGAGACGGTCGGGCGGCTCGAACCGGCCTGGACCTATCGGACCGGTAAGACCGTCGGCGTCGACCAGAACACACCGCTGGTGATCGGCGACACACTCTACAGCTGCAATCCCAGCAATGTCATCGCAGCCCTCGACGTCGACACCGGCAAGCCCCGCTGGACGTTCGACCCGAAAGCCGAGGCGCCGATGTGGCAACGGTGCCGCGGCCTTGGATTTTACCGGCTGCCAACACCTCAGCAGACCGCAGCGCAACCCTGTATGGACCGATTGATCATGACGACGATCGATGCGCGGCTCATTGCCCTGGACGCGAAAGATGGCCTGCCCTGCCCCGGTTTTGGTACCGGAGGCACCGTTTCCCTGGCTGCTGGCATGGGTGAGATAAAGCAGGGCTACTATTTTCAGACGTCGGCCCCGCTGGTTGCGCGAGACAAGATCATCATCGGCGGATGGGTCAAGGATAACCAGGAGACGAAAGAACCCTCAGGGGTCATCAGAGCCTTCGATGTCATCAGCGGCGAACTCGTCTGGGCCTGGGATCTTGGCAATCCTGACATTACCCGGTATCCTCCGGAGGGCGAAAGCTACACCCGAGCCACGCCGAACATGTGGACGACGGCATCCTATGATGACCGGCTCGGTCTGATCTACGCTCCTCTCGGCAACGCGACACCCGATTATTACGGGGCGGAAAGACCGGCCTTTGCGGATGAATACAACGCAGCTCTTGTCGCCCTCGATGTGGAGACCGGCCGCGAACGCTGGCATTTCCGCACCGTCAATCATGACATCTGGGATTATGATCTGCCCTCCCAGCCGGCACTGATCGACCTGCCCGATGGCAGGGGAGGAAAACTGGCCGCTGTTCTACAGACCACCAAGCGCGGCCAGATCTTTCTTTTGAACCGGGAAACCGGTGAGCCGATTTCCCGCGTCGAAGAAAAGCCGGTGACCCAGGTGGGAGCTGTTGCGCAAGAGCGCCTCGCCGCCACACAGCCCTATTCGATTGACATGCCGACGATCGGCGCCGAACGGCTCTCCGAGGAGAAGACTTGGGGGCTGACGATGTTCGATCATCTGGCTTGCCGGATCGCTTTCCGCAGGCTGCGCTATGATGGAGATTTCACGCCGATCGGCCTAGGGGCCGCCCTGCAGCACCCGGGGAACCTCGGCGGCATGAACTGGGGCAGTGTATCGGTCGATGAGGAAGCCGGACGCGTTTTCCTCAATGACATCCGCATTCCCAGCGTGTTCCGGCTGATCCCCCGCGACACCTATGACGACCAATACCATGACGATGCCGGCCACGGTCCGGCGCCGCAGCGCGGCACGCCCTACGGCATGGAAACGGAAATGTGGGAATCGCCGCTTGGCATTCCCTGCAACCAGCCGCCTTACGGGACGATCACGGTAATCGACCTGAAGACCCAGAAAATCGCCTGGCAGATCCCCGCTGGAAGCGCTGAGGAGCTCGGTCCCATGCGGTTTAAGCTAAACCTGCCGATGCCGCTTGGCCTTCCGACTTATGCAGGCACCATGGCGACAGCGGGAGGGCTCGTCTTCTTCGCAGGTTTTCAGGATCACTACATAAGGGCATACAATGCCGCGGACGGCAGCCTCCTGTGGCAACACCCCTTGCCGATGAGCGCGAGTGCAACGCCGATGACTTATGTTTCACCCTTAACGGGCCGTCAGTATGTCGTCATTTCCGTTGGGGGCGCTCCGTTTACCGAAGAGAATGGCGATTATTTGATCGCTTTTGCCTTGCCGAACGGAGAAAAGCCTTAGCGAGCCCTTATTCCCTGCTTAGCGACGCCGATGAACGCAGCTGCGCTCCGTCATCTGGAGAGGGCAACCGTGAGACCTGGATGTACTGTGAGTACAAGGCTCTTATACCGCGCTTCTGAGGAAACGCCGTCGGACCTTGCCACTTCAAAGCATCAGTCATTTCACGCGCTGGTCAATTGCCCCGTCAGCCACGAAACAAGTCGTGCGACCCAACTGGCTGTGGACTCTTCATTCTCTGCGGGTACCTCCTCGAAGGGGCTCTGTTGCAAACTTTCCGCTTGGCTGTGAAGAGGCCATCCCAAGCGGCCGGCAACCTATAGGAAAGCCAAGTCTACTTCGTTGGGAGCTGCAGGCGCCCACCTTATCCCCAAAACGCAAAAACCGCCGCGGTTATACCGAGGCGGTTGTTTTATCGAGGATTTTTTGGTTGCGGGGGCCTGGATTGCACCGAGACTTGCACAAAATCCGCTCTAAACCGGATGTTTGCGAGATACACAATTATGGAACTTATCTAACATTGAGACACCTGTCGAACCCACAACGTTTCAAACGGCTCTCGGCACTCGCGAGCTGAATTTTGAACAGTACCACTTCTAATGCAAGCAAATGATTTGAGCCGGCAGCCATCTGGATTTGAAGGCGCATCATCCCCCCGACAATCGCTAAGATAAGGCCATTGTGACACTGAACACTGCAGCGAATATGCCCATGACGATACCGAAGAAGATAGGTCTATCTCGGGAAGCTCAGTCACGCTGGATGCTATTTCTTCAAATCTCGGGTGTGAGGCGGGACCACCATAAGCCTCGCCGTCGTTGCCTGAAATCAGTCGGCAGACTTGGTGTAGTCGGTCGTCGAAACTTCCGCGATCGTCGACAGGACGCGCGAAGCGATCGCCTAGGGGTTGCCCTGAGAGTTCGAGCGGCGGTCTTCGCTCTCTAAAGTTGGCCGTCCGAGCAATAACACGAGAGTGATCCGCTGAAACGGACGAACGGAGACTTGAAGCAAAGCACGAATTTCCTCCTCAGCGAACTCTGGTTTTGCCCACCAGAGCCGTCAATCTCGACTACTGCTCTTTTCCAGAATGCCTTAAGAAGTCACTGACCCCAGATGTTTTTTGCTTCATCCGACCATTCATCAAAATCGAATGCCCCGATAGCTGGGTTCATGTGTGATTAATCTGGAAAACCAGCTGCGTTTTACGGCTGGCAGCACCAGAGCACAACGCCCGCTCAGATCCGCCTCTGCGTGGGCAGCATCGATTCTCTCAGAAAACCCGGTTACGGCTTTGCCGAGTTGAGCCCGTCGATCGCCTGTGCCAGACCGCGCAGCGAAATCGGCAGCAGGACGACATTGGCATTGGCGTCAGTAAAGCCGATCTGTCCGCCGGCGTCGCGGTCAGCAAGGCGTTCGAGCGCGGCAGCGTCTAGCGCCAGCTGGGCGATGCACGCGCCGGGGATACAGCGGGTCCAGGAAAGTTCCAGCGGTGCTTGATCATTTTCTTCGACAAGCAGACGCACCGTCGACGGGAAGGCCACATTGTTTGGCAGTACGGTCGTCAGCATCATCGGCTGATCTACCGCCGGCCGGCCGATGGCAATCTGTGCGATCGTGCCCTGTCCCCCATCCATCATCAGGCTCTGGCTGACCTCGCAGACACGGTGGGAGGCCGCCCCGTCGTCGATGCGGATGCAGCGCAGCACCCAGTCGCCGAACGCAGCTGTAGTCATGCTCGGGTCGGCTGTCACCGGCGGCTGCGACGGTGTTTCGCCGGCTGACGTGTCGGCGGCTTTGGTGTCCCGCCCAGTCTTCTGCGCAAGGCTGGGCGATGCGGCCATCAAACTGACAAGCCCGCCCAGTGCCAGCGCCATCAGGAGAACGACAGGGCTCCGCTTCATTAGAAGGACAACTTGAGCTTGGCGCTGCCGCCAAAGCTTGCTCGCCGCGCGCTGATTTCCGAGTTGAGCTCCGCACCCAGTGTCATGCCCGGCGAAAGCGAGATCGTGGCGCCGAGGCCGAGCAGCGCGCTGTCACGGGCCAGCTCTGCTCCCTCAACCGTAAAGCTCGAGCCGGCAAGACCGGTCAGCGCCGCCGAAACGCTGGTTTCGTTGACGAAATAATGTGCCCAAGCGGCACTGGCATAGATGGCACCGGATGTATCGGCGCCGAGATCGGAAAGGTTCATCCGCACGCCGAGTTCGCTGCGGAAAAAGCGGTTGCTCCCGCCATTGACGGAAAGCGCCTGAGCTGCAGCACCCTCATTCAGCGTTTCAACGAAGTCCGGCGTGTCGGCCACATGCCCCTGAAGTGCGGCGAAAGGCGAAAGGGCGAAACCATGCGTCGGGTTGAACGCTTCATAGGCGCCCTCGATGCGGCCACTCCAGCCATTGGCCTGGTAATCGGCTTCCAGCTGGGCAGCGTTCAACACTGGCACGCCACGGCTGGTCTCCACATTCAGATGCGTGAAGGAGCCAGCAAAGCCGAAGGAAAAGCGGTCGAGCGCGCTGGTTCCATAGACACCCACCTGTACCACATCGGCATCTGCGCTGCCGAGCGCGCCATCGAGCGAGGTCTGCGCCTTGCTGGCCGAAACGGCAAAGCCGACGGTGGTCTGGTTGGAAAGCGGCGTGTCGACGCCAAAGGCGAGGTTCCAATCCGAGGCGCTCTGTCGCGACGATCCGGCCGCTGAATCGCCATTGGTCCGGCCAGCGTCACCATAGGCGGCGCTCCAGATCACCGTGCCGTCTTGCGCGGTAACCTTGGCCTTCTCAGACGCGCCGGGCGGGCTCAGCATCAGGCGGAGAAACTGGTCGGAAACGCGGAAGCTGGTGGCGCTGGTGGTCGCATGCACTTCGCCCGACAGCGAATTGACCGCTGCAGCAAGGGTCGCTTGAGTCGGCTGGTTGTAGACCTGGAAGAAGGCCGAGGAGTCCGCACCACTGGCTACCGCCGCATCGATGCCACGGGCGACTGCCAGCACATTGCTCGGCGTGCCGGCAGATAAATTGGTCGCGACCGTGGTCAGCGAGCCGGCGCTGAGCGTCACCGAAGCGCTGTTGGCGCCGTAGCTGACGTTAGACGTGACGCCGAGACCGAAGGATCCAGCGGTCGTGACCGAGCCAAAAGTGCCGGTAACGCCACCTGTTGCCGTCAGGAAGGTGTAGGGCGTGCCGAAACTGTAGGGGCCGCCGAGTGCGGTCAGCTGCAGCGTGCCGGCGATGTCGGCGCTGCCGGCGACGATAATCCGGTCGGACTGCGCCTGCTCGATCTCGATGACGGTGGTGGCGCCCGGGACGAGCGTCAGGTTGCCGGCGACATTGGTCGTGCCGATCGAATTGCCAGGCGACAGCACGCCGCCGTTCTGGATCGCCAGGTTCGACACCGAAGCATTGCCGCCGAAGGTCGCGCCATTGGCAACCGTGACACCGGCCGAGCTGGCGATGGAGCCGTTGACCCGTAGCGTACCGGCAGTAACGGTCGTCGTGCCGGTAAAGCTATTGGTACCGGAGAGGATCAGCGTGCCGGCGCCGATCTTCTCAAAGGGACGCGGACCGCCGGCCTCGCCGATATTGCCGCTTTGCGTGGCCGTGCCTGAGACAACCTCGAACTGGGTCGTGTTGGAATTGATGGTGATCGGCGTTGCGCTGGCGACACCATCGGCATAGCTAACCACCGAGCCGGTTGTGGTGATGCTGTTGCCCGCCCCGCCGGCCGCACCGCTGGAGCCGAGCACAAGCTTGCCATTGACCGTGATGCCGCCGGTCAGTGTGTTGGTACCGGACAGGCTGAGCGTGCCATTGTTGATGGCGATCGCCTTGTTGCTGTTGAGGTCGCCCGTCAGGTTGAGCGTGCCGGTGCCGGCCAGGACTAGGCTGTCGAAACCGCCGAATGGATCTGTGCCGGAATAGGTCTCGCTACTGCCGCTTGCCATCTGGATGGTAAGATTGCCGCTGCCGCCGGTCAGCGAACCGCCGGTGCCGCCGAGAGAGCCGATCGTCGGGTTGGCGAGTGCGCCGAAATCGAATGTGGCGCCGGCCATGACGGTGATCAACGAGGCGCTGTTGAGCGATCCGCCCATGCCGAGCGCCAGTGTGCCGCCTTCGACGCGGGTTGCACCCGTGTAGGTGTTGGCGCCGGTCAGCGTCAACGTACCGGTACCACGCTTGGTCAGCCCGCCGGTACCGGAGATGACGTTCGTGACGGTCAGCGCGTTGGAATGGTTGAAGGCGAGCGTCGCATTGTTAATGACGGTCGTGCCAGCATTGAGGCCGAAGGTCGTGCCGCCGTCGCCGATCTGGAGCGTGCCGCCATTGATGCGGGTTATGCCGCTATAGCCGGCGCCCATCACCATGGTGAAGGTGCCGGTACCAACCTTGGTCAGCCCACCGGGGCCCGTCATTGAGCCAGCGTAGGTGCTATCGGCATTGCTGGTGCCGGTCGTCAGCGTCGTGTTTGTATCGAGGTTAACAAAGCCGCCGGTAGAGCCGCCTCCGCTCAGTGAACCGATGGTCTCGTTCGAGCTGACGCCAAACCTGGTTCCGGCCGCATTGGCGAGCACGACGGCGCCCGTATCCGAAATGGCGTTCCCGTTGACGGCATAAAGCTCGCCGCGATTGATCGTCGTCACGCCGGCATAAGTATTGTTGCCCGTGAGAAGGACGATGCCCGTGCCATCCTTGGTCAGCGACCCCGTGCCGAGGCTGATGGCACCGCCGACGATCATATCGCCGGCGCCACCGAGCGTCAGGTTGGTATTGGTGCCGGTCACGCCACCGACAAGGTTCAAACGGTCGCTGTCGGAATTGATACGGCTGTCGCTGGCGAGTGATATGGCACTGTAGAAATAGTTTTGGCCCGAGACACTGCGCAGCGCACCGTCATTGGTGACGCCGTTGCCATTGATCGTCAGTACCCCATAGAAGCTGTTGCTCCCTTGCACCTGTACAGCAGCGCCATTGGCCGCGACGGCACTGCGGCCAGCGAGAAGCGATCCGGCGCTGCGGAGGCTGACGACACCTTCCAGCGCATTGACCTGCCCCGTTCTAGCGCCATCAATGACAAGCGTACCGGCACCCGTCTTGTCGAAATCACCCGTCATGAAACCGGACTGGGTGGCACTGCCGCTCGCCACATTGACACGGACATGGTTGACATCGGACGGGCTGCGCAAGGCGGAGGACACGGTGATGCCATCGGCATATTCGATGGTCAGTCCACTGCCGGTGATCTCGACGTTACCGGATGCGCCGCTCGAGCCAAGCCTGATGGTGCCGCTGCCCTGCAGCGGTCGCGAAAATGTATTGGTGCCTGTCAGGACAAGCCTGCCACCCTCGACGAAAATGAACCCGGTATGGGTCATGTCGCCGGCAATGGTGAGCGTGCCGGTCCCCTGTTTGCTAAAGAAAGTGCCGCCGGTGAAGGAGGCACCATTGATGGTTTGGTCGGTGTTGGCGAGTAGCGTGAGGATACTGTTGGACGATCCGGTCACAACGCCGCCGGCGGCCACTCCACCGAGCGATGTGATGGTGGTCTGGGTCGACGCGCCGAGTTCTAGGACTGCGCCGCTGAGAACAACAAGGTCGGACCCGTTCGGCAGAGCGCCGCTGGCACCGATTTTCAACCTGCCGGCGCTGACCGTGGTGTTGCCGCTATAGGTGTTGACACCGGTGACGATCAGGGTTCCCGCGCCGATCTTCTCGATCCCTTGGCCGGGCATACTCTCGCTGATCACGCCGCTCTGTGTCGCCTGCTCGCCCGTCACAACTTCAAACGGGGTGACGGGTTCAGTTAGCGTGACCGGTGACGTCGCC
Organism: Rhizobiaceae bacterium; assembly: GCA_027484835.1. GTDB lineage: Bacteria > Pseudomonadota > Alphaproteobacteria > Rhizobiales > Rhizobiaceae > Allorhizobium. Next base: position 26,425 of record JAIXSF010000471.1, read on the forward strand.
ACCTCGCCGTTGGCATAGGTTATGGCCTGGGCATGCGTGGAGAACGGAGCGACAGAAACGGCAGTTGTCAGCATTCCGCCCGCGAGTATCGTCGTCGCGTACAATCTTTTCGAGTATTGGTTGCATTTATTTACAGCATAACGAGGAGCGTAGATCGATGCAGGCGCGGATTTCATCATAGAATTACAACGTTCCAACTTCCATGCGCCAAAATGAAGCAATCATTTCGCCTGTTATAGAGGTGACCAAGACTTATGTGCAGGCAATCGCATTATATGCAAGATGCCTTTTGTCAATTATTAGAATATATTTATCAGGCGGAGCGGCTTGTCACGTTTTGGCAACAGGACGGGCACGTACAGCCACGTCGCCACCCAGCGATTCTGGTGTTGGCTTCCACGCGGAAGTGGGCCAGTTAGGCGCATGTTTCATCGAGAATTGAGCCGTGTGTCTCATCCGCGACGCGCTGAGCCCCGGAAGTCAGTGGCTCTTTGCGCAACTGGGTTAATAGCAAGATCCCATGGAGACGCTCGTCGTCCGCAGTCTAGGTGGCGGCTGTTTCCCACAGATAAAAGTGACGTCTTCTCAAAAACTTGAAGAATTCTGAGGGCCGTTCATCAGCCCATCCGTCGTGCTGAAACGGTGTCTCCGAAATCGGCTGGAGACCTAACTGTAGTATCTCTGATCCAGGTTGTCAGAAAAGAATGAGCGAAAAGACGGCGCAAAGCTGCCGGGTGATATGCTCGTTTCTCTCAGGTATGGCACTCCGAGACGAAGTCGTTTCTCAAGGCTCGGTGTCACTTTCAGTACTGCAAAACCAGTCAGCGCCTCGTCCTTGGCATTGCGATCGACAGGGCTGCGCAAATCGTTCAAAGTGCGCTTGAGAACGGTCTTGGCTCCTTGCGGAGTCCAAGTGAACGGGCGCTGCTATCCTCAGCACGTTCAATTTCCAGAGACATTGTATTCGCGACCTTTACTTTCCTGTTTCGAGAGCCGTTTATTGATACTCGGGCGTTCGCAAAGAGCGCACTCGCTGGAGTGTTTCATGAGCTTTACATTCCTTGTAGCGGCTGTCGGCTTTGGGCTTCGGATTCACGCCGACGGACTGTTTCTCGAGCAGCTCCGCAGCGGAGACCCCGAAGCTTTGCGCCTTCTGGTCGAGAAGCACCATGCTGCCCTTGTCGGGTTGGCACAAACCATCGTGAAGAACCGCGCAACCGCCGAAGACGTCGCTCAGGAAACCTGGCTTGCGGTCATTGCTAACATCTCGCGGTTCGAAGGCAAGGCAGCACTGTCGACCTGGATCATCGCCATCCTGTTCAACAAGGCAAAGACCTATGCCAAGCGTGAAGGACGCTATTCACCGCTTGCGGAGGAGGCCGATCGAGACGACGACAATGATCGGGTCTTGGCATCGCGTTTCGATGACACGGGCCACTGGGTCGACCCACCGCAGTCCTTCGACGGCCTCAACCCGGAGCGGATTTTTGGCGGGCGACAGTTGTGGAACCATGTCCGGGACATGATCGATCGGCTTCCGCCGGCCCAGAAAGCCGTTCTGATCATGCGCGATGTCGAAGGTCACGACGCCGGTCACACCTGCGAGCTCCTGGATCTGACACCGGAAAATCAGCGTGTCATGCTGCATCGCGCCCGGACCCGGATCCGCAACGAGATCGAGAACCTGCTTCTCGGAAAAACTTCTGGCAATCACGGAAGCGTGAAAGAAATGCTGTAACGTTCTGCCTCGAGCCTCGTCTCACCGGCAGAACCCGACCGGGTTTAGACCAAGAGGCGAACGGCATTGCTGACTTGCAGAGAAATTCCTGGGATTGCCAGCGACTATATCAGTCGGGAAGGTTCGACACCTAGCCGGATGATGATGTCACTTCATCTCGCTCAGTGCAAAAACTGCAGGACTTACGTTCGCGGGCTGAAGATCACGAGGAACTTGATCTCCGACAGTCTTCGGGAACCTGTAAGCGACGAGCTCCTCCAAGCCCTTGGCCTTAAAAATCCGGATCGTGATGGTTCTTCCAAGGAGCCGAGCGAATGAGACTGGATGCCTACAATTTTTCAACGAGCACGCTGAGCTCTGAAGCAGAAACGGCCTTCGAGACGGCAGTTCATGGTCTAGCCGCCCATAGTCCCAATACAGGGGTCGCACTCCAGGCGACCTTGTCGGCTGATCCGGACCACGTTGCAGCCCTTGCGCTCAAAGGCTTCGCGAACCTCATTCTTGCGCGGTCCGAACTGTTGACGCCGGCTGCAGAAGCATTAGCTGCCGCGCGACGGGCCATGGCCAATCGCGACGGAGGAACCCGGGACGAACAGGTCATGGTGCATGCGCTTTCGGCGGCCGTGGGCGGTTCTTTTTCGACGGCCGCCGAACGATTAGATGAGGGCTTTTCTGAACGGCCGGCGACCTTTCTGCCCTTCAAAATCTCGCATGCCCTGCGCTTCATGCTTGGGGATGCAAACGGGATGCTGTCCGCCAGCAACCGGGTGATGGAGGTCTGGAGCGAAGACCTGCCGGCGGCTGGCTTCCTGCTCGGCTGCCATGCATTCGCGCTCGAGGAGCATGGCTTCTACGAGGCAGCGGAAGGGGCCGGACAGCGCGCCGTGCAACTGCAGTCGGATGATGCGTGGGGCCTGCACGCCGTTTCCCATGTGCACGAGATGCGAGGCGATACGGCGGCCGGCATTGCCTGGCTCGAAGAGGGCCGCCGTTCATGGTCACGCTGCAACAATTTTGCCTTCCACATGGCATGGCATCTGGCGCTGCTGCATCTCGAGCGCGGCGATCACGAACAGGTCTTGAGGATCTACGATGAGGAAGTCCGTCCGCAACAGACGGACGACTTCCGCGATGTGGCAAATGCCGTCTCGCTGCTGTGGCGGCTCAACCAGACAGGCGTCGATGTCGGGTGTCGCTGGGCCGATCTAGCCGAAATCGCATTGAAGCGACGCCATGATACGACGTTGATCTTTGCCTCACTACACACGCTGGCCGCTCTCGTCGCCATCGGCCAGTATACCGCCGTGCGCGACATCATCAGTAGTCTGGAAGTCAAAGCTGCAGGCAATGGCGACCAGGCAAGAGTTGCTGCGCAGGTCGGCCTGCCGCTTGCGCGCGTGATTGCCGGAATGAGTACTGCGGCTGACCGACAGATGCTCGATCAACTCGTGCTCAACATGCCGATGATCGGTGGCAGCAACGCGCAGCGCGATTTCTTCCTACTCGCTGTGGCCAAAGCTGCCGGCACAAACGGTGACAGTGCAGGCTTCTCACGCATCCGAGCCGTTCGAGGCCTGCTGCGAGCCGAAGATCGACTGCTTGGGTCGATCGAAATGCACAGGACACTCTAGATTTCCGACTTGCACCCTATCGACCTTCAACAAGGGGGAACGACAATGACCATGATCGAAACACACCATACGCCTATTCTTCCACGCCTGTCCGGCCGGCTGCTGGCCACCATCGTCATCGCTGGACTGGCTGCGGACATCACCTGGGAGTTCTGGGCAAGAGCGATTACGCCACTCCTCGTCGGCGGCCCGCTTGAGCCGGCCGGGCTCGTCCAGAGCGTCTTCGGTTTCCAGAACCTGTTCCTGGCTGAAGTGATCCACGCCATCGTCGGGATCATCTTCTACCCGATCGGCTACCTCTTCATCGCACGGCCGCTGCAGCGAATGATTTTTCCCCGACTGCCCCTGTTCCTGACCGGGCTTGGCTTCGGGACCGGACTGTGGATCTTCGCACTTTACGTAATGGCTCACCTTATCGCCGGCTTCCCACCGTTCCTTGGCTTCATCCCTCTGACGTGGGCATCGCTTGGCGGCCATCTACTGTTCGGGCTGATTGTCGCCTATGTGGTCTGGTATCGTGAGCGTTCATCCGCGTGAAACCTGCCCGACACGAAACGGAGCCTTCCGCACTCCGCGAAAAAGGTGTGCGGAACTGTCTCTCAGAATCCGAGGTCCTTGAGAGCAGCGTCAAGATGATCCGGACGCACCTGATGGCCACCATCATGAATGCACAGCGCAACTTCACCTCGGTTGCAGTCGGGTGTTACGTCACAGGGAATACCGCCGATGACCCTCTGAGTTGCCGTCTCAGGCTTGCAGGTCTTCTGCTGGCGGATGATTGCGATACTCTTGAATGTATCACCTTGGTGGAAGTCGGAACCAATGGCGCGGCCGCTCAGGGGAAAAGTCTCGTCCGCCGAGCCGTGGATCTGCACCACCGGCGGCATGTCCGAGACACAATCTGTGGGGGCCGGCAACGGATCCCAGAACACACCGGAGAAGGTCACAGCCCCCGCAAGGCGACCGCCCTGCTGGCAAAGCGTGTACCAGGCCATCGACGCGCCCTGCGAAAAGCCGCCGACAAGCGTATTTTTCGCGTCGAATCCAAAACGCGTCCCGAGGTCGTCAAGCACATGACCGACGAAGCGCTTCTCGTCACGGTATTGTCCAGGCGCGTTGGGGTGCGACCATGTTCCGTGGAGGCCATCAACGGCGGCAAAGGCCAGCCCATGCGCATGCGCGACCTCAACCAGCGCCCGATGCTTCATCTGCAGTTCGGCCGAACTCTTGTATCCATGAAAAAACACGAGCACGCCTTTGGGCGTGCCCGACACGGGCATTTCAATCCGATAGGAACCGCCTTCGACGCTGCAGAGGACCTTCGCGCCGCAGTCGTCGGCATGAGCCGCAGCAGGCGCCAGAAGCCCGGCCAGGATCGGCAAAACCTTACGAAATGTCACCGTGTCGCCTCCTGCCCCAATCCATCATTCCCACGTACAGTCTTTGCTGAAGTGCCGCAATTTAGCGGCACTTCACGATATTGAGAGAGGCTTTTGCCCAATGCCAGATGCAAACGACAACAGACCTGCGCGGGTGGTCGAAGCCGTTGCGGCAACGCTTCATGCTCACGGGGTCCGGCACGCCTTTGGCATGCCGGGCGGCGAGGTCGTGACCTTGATAGACGGATTGGAAAAGGCCGGCATTGCCTTTCACCTGGCGCGTCATGAAACGGCAGCCGCCTCGATGGCGGCAGGTGCCAGCGTCTGCACAGGGACGCCCGGGCTCCTCGTCACCACCGTCGGTCCGGGCCTTGCCAATGCTGTCAACGGTATAGCCGACGCAGCCCAAGAGCATGTCCCGCTCGTCGTCATCTCCGGCATCGTCGACCGCGCCACGCGAGCCCGCTACACGCATCAGGTCATCGATCATGCCCAGCTTTTGCGGCCCCTGGTCAAGGCGAGCTTTGAGATCGAGTGCGAGAGCGCCGGCCCGACCGTTGCCCGCGCGCTGGCTCTTGCCCTTGCGGAACCGATGGGCCCGGTTCATCTCGATCTGTCCCCTGCCGTTGCAGCCATGATCGATCCCGATCCGAGGACACTCAGCCCGACCAACATCCTTGCGCCTGCAATCGGGGCGGCTGATCCAGCGATCCAGACCCTAGCGCAGCGTCTGTCAAAGGCCGAGCGGCCCCTGATCCTTGCCGGCTTCGAGGCCGCAAGGGCGGATGCGGGGTCTTCCATCCTGCGTCTGGCCGAAGCGATCAGTGCTCCGGTTTTGACGACCTACAAGGGCAAGGGGGTGATCCCGGAGACCCATCCCCTATCTCTCGGCGGGGCAGGTCTTTCGCCGCTGGCCGATGCCGTCATGCTCGGCCTGATGCGCCGCTCCGACCTGATCCTAATGATCGGCTACGATCCGATCGAGATGCGCCTCGGCTGGCTGGATCCGGTGTCGGATCCCAACAGGATCATTGAAATTACGGCCGCTGTGCCAGATCACGCCATGCATCATGGGGCCACCCGGCTCGCTGCCAACACGGCCGACGCGACGGCCGCCCTGGCCGCGGCCGTTTTGACCAAGACATCCTGGCCTGACGGCGAACACGTCAGCGCCCGGCAACAGGTAATTGAAATCTTTGCGACCCGCTCGGAGTGGGGTCCCCATGTCATCATCGACCTCATCAACGAGGCTGCAGGTCCGGATGGCCTTGTGACCGTCGACAGCGGCGCACACCGGATCCTGCTGTCGCAGAAATGGATTGCCACACGCCCGCTATCGCTTCTGCAGTCCGCCGGCTTCTGCACCATGGCGGCGGCGTTGCCTCTCGCGATCGGCGCGAAGGTTGCCGATCCCACTCGCCGCGTCTTAGCGGTGATGGGCGATGGCGGTCTCGAGATGGGAATCGGAGAGCTCGCTACGCTGCGTGATCTCGGCCATCCCGTCACCGTTGTCGTGTTCCAAGACAGGAGCCTCGCACTCATAGCGTTGAAACAAACTTCGGCTGGGCTTGCTCCAGCAGGGGTCGCGCTTGGCGAAACGGATTTTGCCACCGTTGCGACCGGCTTTGGTGGCCATGGCGTTCGCGTCGAGACGGCCGAGCATCTCCGTCACGAGCTCAAAGCCGCCGAGGGCCGGGCAACCTTTACTTTGATCTCATGCAGTTTTGATGCCGATGCTTACAAAAACGCTTTCTGAACCGGCGATAAGGTCCGACGCAGGGCCGCGGATCAAGCGGCCTCGGGATCCGCGCCTCGATGTTTTTCGCGGGATCGGGATGCTGATCATCCTTTTGGCACATATTCCCAGTGATCATTGGGCCTTGTGGATACCGGCCCGGTTCGGCTTCTCGGACGCGACGGAGATGTTCGTCTTCCTCTCGGGCATGGCATCGGCCATCGCTTTCGGTCGCCTGTTTGATCGGGAGGGAATCGTCATGTTGTCTGCGCGGGTCGTGCAGAGAATCTGGCAAATCTATTGGTCGCACATCTGCGTTTTTATCGTCATCGCGACGCTTATGGCCGTCGCCGGCAACAAGCCCGACGGCACCTCATACATACAGAGCCTCAATCTCGTCCGGCTGTTCGAGGATCCCGCCCCGCTTCTGATCGGACTGATGACCCTCACCTATGTGCCGAACTATTTCGACATTCTACCGATGTACATGGTGATCCTGGCGCTGCTTCCAGTCATGCTTCTGGCCGAGCGGATCCATCGACACCTCCCGCTTGTGCTGATGACTGGGCTTTGGCTCTCTGCTCAGTTCTCCTTGACGCATTTTCCAGCGGAGCCTTGGTCAGACCGCTCCTGGTTCTTCAATCCCTTCGGTTGGCAGTTCATATTCTTCCTTGGGTTCTTCCTGATGCGCGGAACGATCATTCCGCCACCCGACAATCGCTGGGTGATGGCCCTCGCGATCACGATCGTCGTCGCAAGCGTCCCGTTCGCCTGGTACATGATCCTTGACGCGTCTGCCTTCTTCCGGGAGGCGGCTCATGCCATTCACCCGCTAACCGACAAGACCGTGTTCGGCATTCTAAGGCTGATCCATTTCCTGGCGCTTGCCTATATCGCCTTCCACGCTGTGGGCGACGGCGGGCATAGGTTGATCCATCCGCGTATCTTTCCGGCAACCCGCGTGCTGATGAAAGTTGGGCAACAATCGCTGGCTGTTTTCACCACCGGAATGGTGGTCGCACAAATCATCGGCATCTGGCTCGATCATGTGGGGCGCACGCCTGCCTGGACAACGCTCGCCAATCTTACAGGTTTCGCCCTCCTGATTGCCACCGCCTATGTGGTGGCCTGGTTCAAGGCAGCCCCTTGGAAGGCATAGGACGATATGATGCATCACGATCCTGATACAATGACTGAGGAAGACGGACGGACTGCACCTGGGAGCCTTCAAGGTTTGCGCATCCTGGACCTGTCGCGAATTCTGGCCGGCCCCACGGCAACGCAGCTCATGGCCGACCTCGGCGCCGAAGTCATCAAGGTCGAAAAACCCGAAGTTGGCGATGATACGCGCAGTTGGGGACCACCCTTCTTGCCCGATGCAGAGGGAAATGACAGTGATCTGAGCGCCTATTTCCTTTGTGCAAACAGGAACAAGAAATCGATCGCCATCGATATCGGAAGCGAGGACGGCGTTGCTTTGCTGCGTCGGCTTGTGGCCATTTCGGATGTCGTGGTTGAGAACTACAAGCCTGGCGATCTGGCCCGCCGCGGCATCGGTTATGAGGACCTGAGACAGATCAAGCCTGATATCATCTGGTGCTCCATATCGGGTTTTGGCCAGACTGGTCCCTATTCGGACCGCATCGGCTATGATTTCCTGATTCAGGCCATGGGTGGCATCATGAGCATCACCGGCGAACCGGATGCAAAGAGCGGCCAGCCCGTGAAGGTCGGTGTGGGGATCGCCGATGTCATGTGCGGCATGTATGCGACCGTTGGCGTGCTCGCAGCCCTCAGACATCGCGACCGTACCGGTGAAGGCCAGCACATCGACCTTGCCCTGTACGACAGCCAGGTTGCCTGGCTTATCAACGCGGCAACAAATCATCTGGTTTCTGGCCGCGTGCCCAAGCGTCTCGGCAATGCGCATCCGAACATCGCTCCGTATCAGACCTTTGCAGCGTCCGACGAGTATCTGGCCGTTGCCGTCGGGAACGATCAACAATTCGCCCGCTTTGCCGAGGCGACCGGACTTGCAGACATCGCCATGGACGCGAGGTTCCGCAGAAACAGAGACAGGCTCGCCAACCTTGAAGACCTTCAGGCATTAATCCAGGCGGAAATCTCAAAAGACACCGCCCTATCCTGGGAGCAACGTTTGCTTAGCGTGGGAGTGCCGGCGGGCCGCGTCGCAACGATCGATACCGTTTTGACCGATCCGCACACTCTCGCGCGAGAAATGGTGGTGGAACTGCCAGGCGACGAAACCCAGGCTCCTCTGCGTCTGCTCGGCAATCCAATCAAGATGTCGGTGACCCCGGTGACATATCGGAGTCGCCCGCCGCATCTCGACGCGGATCGAGAGGCCGTCATGCGCTTACTGAAACCTGATGCGGACTAAGGCCGGCACATGACTTAGCCTTTGGTCCTCCTACCGAAGATCCGTTCGGTCAATGCAAGAAGCCCGAAGGCGGCAGCGACATATGCGATCACGGAGAGCTCCTGCAAGATCGTGCCGCGCAGGAACATCGGGCTTGAGGACCACAGGAGAGCAAGTAGCCAGACGAGGCCGGCGACCAGGGCGAGGCCAGACAGATGGCGCAGGGCAGATGGCCGATGGTTCTGGCTCACGAACCCATCCCATCTTTGCCACTCGTATCCACCCTGAATATCAGGAGATCATCGCGCTGCTCGACCTCACCCTCAAGCTCGATCAGCAAACCCGTCCGATCCAAAAGTGCAGGCGGCAGGGGGCCACCGTCGATCCCTGCCATCAGCAAGAACTTGTGCCCCTCGACCGGTGAGGTCGTTACGAAAACAGGTGGAACGCCCCCAGTTATGCAGAGATTCGCACACGCCTTGTGCGCAAGCCCGGTTCCCGGTCGCATGGCTCCGGCGTAACATTTGCCATCGCAGATCTCGCCCGTGAGACGCCATCGGCCGAGTGGCACGCCAGCCTTGGGCTGAGACGCATCTTCGGGTGGTTCAGCGCCCACCAATCCCTCACGCCCTCCGACCAGCAGCATGTCAAGGTCACCGCGTTTTACGAAGATGCCGGAGACCTGCGCCCATTGCCCGGCAAGCGGATCGGCATCCTTTGCAACACCGGCCTTGCCTTGGCCCGACAGCATGATGGCCCGTGGACCGCTGCCATTCTGAGCCGGCACACGCAGGATCGGATAGGGCAGCGTCTCGAGAACACCGGTCAAATGCCCGCCACGCAATTCGTCGACATAGCCACCTGAACCCGGATGTGGCGTGGACAGGGACAAAGCCAAAGAAGCAGTGCCCAGGCCCAAGAGAAAGAACACCCCGAACAGCAGAACGCACTGCGCCACTGCAGGCGGGATCTTCTTTGAATAGCCTATGAAAAAGCCGGTGTCCGGCGGCCGGGACATCATGGTGAAATCCTTGTCATCGGCGTTGACGAAGACTGAACAGACAAAACATCGGCGACGGGGAGCGGCTCGATCCTTGTCCCAAGCGGCACGGCAACCGGATCAACGAGGACCCGCGTTCCTGAGACTTTCACATGATACTTGCGCACGCGCTCGCGAAATGGTGGCGGCGCGCAGCCATCCTCCAGACGATACTGGTAGCCGTGCCAGGGACAGGTCGCAAAACCCAAGACGATCTTGCCCTCCCCGATTGGACCATTCTGATGTGAACACAGATTGGAAAGAGCCGACAACCGGTCCTTGAAGCGAAAGACGGCAACGCGTTCGCCCTGTGGCAGCACTCCGATGATGGCCCGACCTTCCTCGATTTCGTGTAGGTCGCCAACGTCTACCCAACCTGTCTCCGCTTCGATCCGAGGGACCGCCTCGTCGATCGCTTTCTCCCGGCGGCCTGCCAGCAGATGAAGCACCGAAAGCGCGACCAGACCTGCGCTTAGAAACACAGCCGCCATCGGACTGGATCCACCGATGACGGCACCCAGGCCGACATGCAGCACGGCTGCGGCATAGGCTGCATAGACACTCATGTGGATCGCCTTCCAGACGGGGGGCGACAGGAAGGACAGCCAAAAGTCATGGCTCGTTGCAGCCAAGACGATCAGGATCACGAGAGCGAAGACGCCGAACACTTCGAACGGGAAACCTGCCAGACTGCCAAAGCTCGTGTTGCTGGTGAACAGGGCCGTCAGTTTTGGCGTCGCGCTGAAGGCAAAGTACCAGTCGAGCACGAACATGGCATGGGTGAACGCGACGGCTGCGGTGAGCACGCCGAAATGGCGACGGTTGTAGAGTAAAGGCAGGAAACGCGGATCGAGCCTCGCGAGCGGGCCCATGGCCAGCACAACGGTCAGCAACAGAAAGGCCAACGAGCCGAAGGCACGCATGCGTAAGATCGGCGTATCAACCGCGCGCACGGAGGGTGAGTGAAGCGGCGCAAGCTTGAGATAAAGAAGAATATAGACAACCACGCCGGCCAAGAGGACAGCGTCGTAGATCAGCTTGTTGCGGTTCCAGCCCACAGGTTTGTATGCCGTGCTCATGGCTGGGCCTGCCCTACGGATGTCTCGAGCTTGATGGATGGGGCATCGGGGGAGAGCCGGGATGTCGACGTAAATGCCAGAGCGAGGAGCAAAGGCAGGGAGATAGCCAATATCGTCCATATCCACGCATGGGCTTTTCTATGAGCGCGCTGCATGCCGCTACTCTCCCTTGTGTCGAACAAGCACAACCCATCGCCAGACGACCAGCGGCCACAACAGGATCAAGCCCGGGATTAGCAGCGTTCGAAACGTATAGGCACCCGCGGCTGCGTGGTCGATCCGGTCGATACCGACAGCCAGAAATGCTACGGCGACAATAAGACCCGGCGTACCCCACAAAAGAAGGAGGAACTGCGCTGGATCGGCGAAAGCAGCCATGGCCTTACCCTCATTCCAACCCGGTTGCGGGAATGGCAGCGCCTGTGACAACGGCAGCCTCGGAAGAGACGAGAAAGGCTATTAGTCGGGCGATCGCATCGGGAGAAACCCAGTCGGAGACCTTGGCATCCGGCATGGCTGCGCGATTTTGTGGCGTGTCGATCGTGCCGGGCAGGATGCAGTTGGCCGTGATGCGATTGCCGCGGTGTTCGGCCGCGATGCTCTCCGTCAGGCGAAGCACCGCAGCTTTTGACGCAGCATAGGCAGCCTGGTTGGCACCGGCCTTCAAGCCGGGCGCTGCTGCGATATGCACGATCCGGCCGTATCGGGCGGCCTGCATGGTGGGCAGGACTGCGATCGACGTCACGAGAGCAACCCGAGCATTCAGGTTCATCATTAGGTCCCACTGATCGAGAGCATCGCCATCGACCGGCCCGGACGCGAACCCTCCGACCGTATTGACGAGAGCGTCCACGCCGCCAAACGAATCTGCCGCTGCCTCGACCATGACCTGGGCAACCGCCGGATTGCTCAAGTCAGCGCCCGCAAAGGTGAGGACCTTCGTTTTCGACGGAAGGGACTGAACTAGGGTGTTCAACGCTCCTTCCGTTCGATCTACGCAAACGAGATTCACGCCCTGACCGGCGAGCCTGAGAGCCGTCGCTCGCCCGAGATTACCAGCCGCACCTGTCACGATCATGCATGTGGGTTTTCGCACGCTCAGAGCTCCCCTGTAAGCCGTAGATGGACTGACCATTGTCATTACGGCTTGATCTGTCGGTTAGACGTTCCTCGGCCGGCGGCGTTACAGGGGACGACAGAAAAATTCTCGCGGCAAATTTTCAGCACGGGTCCACGAGCAGCGTCTCCACAGAAGAGGGTCTCGCCGCGTGACAGGTCAACGAGCCGCGGGGCTCAGCTTAGGATCGGCTTGAAACTCTGTAGCGAAGTAGTCGATTGCCGCGCGAACTTTCGGTGCAAGATATCGGCGAGACGGATAAACAGCGCTGATCGGAAGCGGCGTTGCCTCATAGTCGCTCAAAAGCAGGGCAAGACGGCCACTCTCGATCTCATTATCAACGAAATGCCAGATTGGGACATAGCCGATCCCCATCCCCTCGAGCACAGCCGCACGGACACCTTCGGTGTTATCGACGCTGAACTGGCCCGAAATCGGCACATCCAGATGTCCCTCTGGTCCCTCAAAGCCCCAAACGCGGCCAGCCGCCAGGCCGGAATACATGATGCAACGATGAGCCTGTAGATCGCTGGGATGAGCTGGGGCGCCATAGCGCTCAAGATACGACGGTGCAGCCAGAACCCTTCGCCGGGACACGCCGACCGTTCTCGCGACCAGCCCTGAATCCTTCACGGGTCCGACGCGCAATGCGAGATCAATGCCTTCCTCGATCAGATCGGTGAAGCGATCGTGCATGACCAGATCGACCTCGATCTCTGGGTGCCGTTCCAGAAACGCCGGCAGGCGGGGGATGACATGAAGTCGCCCGAAAACTCCGGGCACGGCTAAACGCAAACGCCCAGTCGCGTGCCCCCTCCGGCGCCCAACCGCGCTTTCGGCCTGCGTAGCCGCGTCCAGCGCCGTGAGCGCTGCTTCATAAAAGGTACGTCCGTCATCCGTCAGGACAAGAGCGCGCGTCGTCCTCTGGAGCAGCAAGCAGCCAAGGTGATCCTCCAGGGCAGACACCTGACGTGAGATCGTCGGCTGCGAGGTATTCATTTCTTCCGCCACAGCGGTGAAAGATCCGGCCTCAACGACACGGACGAAGGTTCGGAAAAGCGAGAGCGTATCGGACATTCATACACTTTACGCATGAATGTTCTGCATTCAACCCACATTATATTTCATATTGGAATGATGCATCTTGGTTTCATCAGGAACGGCAGAGGGCCGGGCCGAGAAACCGGAGACTTAGCAACATGACCACGATCACCGTTCCGAGCCGTAACGACGTCAGCCCTGCCAACCAGGGTCTCTTCGACGCCCTGAAGAAGCAGCTTGGCTTCGTTCCGAACCTCTACGCAACGCTGGCCCATTCCGAGAACGCGCTCGGCACATATCTGACGCTGCAGTCGGCGAAATCATCGATCAATGCAAAGTCGCGCGAAGTGGTTAACTTGGTCGTGAGCCAGGTAAACGGATGCGAATACTGCCTGGCGGCCCACACCGTTCTTGGCAAAATGAACGGCTTCACCGACGTTCAGATTCTCGAGATCCGCTCGGGCCGTGCTTCGTTCGATCCCAAGCTCGATGTTCTGGCGCGCCTGACACGATCAATCGCCGAAAATCGGGGTCATGGCGATCAGATGCTGATCGAGGCCTTCTTTGCAGAGGGCTGGACAATCGAGAACCTGATCGATGCCATCGTGACGATCGGGGACAAGACGGTGACCAACTACCTGCATGCGACCACCAAGGTGCCCGTTGACTTTCCAGCAGCACCCAAACTGGAAATGACCCTCGCGGCCGCATGAGCAATGGCATGGCAACCGGCTGCGCATGCCCAGGTTCAAGGACCTGCGCAGTCGGATGAAGCGGCCAAGTATCCTCCGTGCCCAATCTCACGGAGTGATCCTCATCGGCCAGCCAGATGCCTCATCAGACAATTCGTTCAGCCTTGGAAGGAGCTCTGGATGCTCACCGTCTATGCCTTCTCGACCCCGAACTCCGTGAAGATCCCCATTGCTCTTGAGGAGCTCGGATTGGCCTACCATCTCCACCGCGTGGACATCCGCAAGGGCGAACAGAAATCGGCGGACTTTCTGGCTCTCAACCCGAACGGCAAGGTGCCACTGCTCGTTGACGGCGATCTGAAAATTGCGGAGTCGGGTGCGATATTGATGCATCTTGCCGAAAGGACCGGCCGCCTTCTTTCCACCGAGCCGGCCAAGCGTGCGAAGACAATCGAATGGCTCTTTGTGCAACTGTCGGGCACTGGCCCCGCATTTGGCCAATCCGGCTATTGGCAGAAACTGGCCCCAAACCGCAACGAGCCCGCCATCGCGCGTTACCAAGCTGAGGCCAATAGGCTTGCAGATCTTATCGATACACATCTTGGCGCGAACGAATGGTTTGCTGGCGATGAAATGACGATCGCCGACATCGCGCATTTGGGCTGGTTCTGGCGACGGGAATTTGCGGGTGTCACTTTCGATGCGCGCGCGAACCTTGCTCGTTGGTACTCTTCCATGGAGCGCAGACCCGCCGTCCAGCGCGGAATTGCTGCCACGCTTAGTCTCGCAGAAGCAACCATCGAATAGAGGAACGTATCATGCAGGAAACCCAGACAAGTTCCGCCCTAGCGACCCAGGTGTCGAGTAAGGCACATAAGGTCGCGGTGGTCGTGTACTCGAACGTGACCCAGGAGGCGGCCAGCCGCGCCTACCGCGCTTTCGGCTTTGTTGCCGAACTTCTGGCCCACGGCGACGACGTGAGCCTCATCTTCGATGGTGGCGGCAGCGCGACCTTGGCAGCGGTGCTTGATCCCAAACACGAGTTGCATCGCGCCTGGACCAAAGCCGCCCCAGCCCTGCGTGGCGTGTGCGGCTACTGCGCCAGAGCCTACGGCGTTGCCGATGCGCTCAAAGCGGAAGGGATAACCTTTCTGACTGAAGATCACGGCCATGCCTCTCTCCGCGAGATGCTTGTACAGGGCCGTCAGATGGTAACGTTTTGAAATGTCGGAGCGGTGCTGGCGGAAACGATATTAGGTGCCTCAACGACGACCTGTCTCATTCTCTGCATTGGTGACCGGAACGGCTTAAGGGGCAAGACAATCGCGTCAGAGATTTGATCTCCTTGCCCCCAATCTCGGACATCCGAGCCTTCAGATCTCGAACCCCTGGGCCAAAATCAGGCTGCCAGTTTCAGGAGATGACCGTCGTGCTTCCTTAAGAACGCGTGTAGCCTGTCGGAGTAATCCGCAACGACGGCGCCGATCACGGACTGCCTTGCGGCGAGAGCCTTGCGCCACGCCACAATCTTCTCCAGTCCGTTGAAAATCCCGAGATCGGTAATCTCGTCGAAAACGTCAAAGTACCGAAAGACGGGCGCGAAGACCGCATCGACGATGGAGAAATCAGCTCCAACAAAGAAAGGCCCGGTTGAAAGTTGCTCTTCCAGTCGCTTGAACTTGTCGCGCAGCATGGTCCGCTTTATCTCGAAAAGCGCGCCATCTTTCGTGGTTTCGATCACCCAGATATCGGCGAGGATCGACGATCCGAACTCCATCCAGGATCTGTGCCTGGCCCTTTCGAGAGGATCACGCGGATGCAGAGGACGAGGCTCCGTTTCTTCGAGATACTCGACGATCACCGCGCTTTCGAACAGGACGTGCTCATCCACCTGAAGCAGCGGCACTTTGCCGAATGGCGATATGGCCTTGAACCATTCCGGCTTGTCCGAGAGATCGATATCGACGCGCTCGAAGGCAACACTCTTTTCGGCAAGAACGATGGCCGCCCTTTGGACATAAGGGCAGAGATCGAAGGAAACGAGTTTCAGCGTCCTGGTCATCAGGCCTCTCCCCAGACATAGAACAGAGCATCGTTTTCGATGACGGTCGGCAGGCGCATCAAGCGGGCGCCTTGAGGTGCGGGTCCGTCTATCTTGTGCCCGCTTCTCATGTCGAAGCGCGCGCCGTGCCACGGACACACGAACTCGCCATCCCTGCATTCGAGCGGGCCGCCGAGATGCATGCAGACATTGGCAACCGCACGCGGGACACCATCGACCCGATAGACGTGGATTTCTTTTCCGAAGAACGGCACGATCGTGGAGCCCTCCGCAGGTAGATCGCTGAGCGCAATGAGCTGAACCCTCATGGCTTCCTCCTCACGCCAGACTGGATGGTTGGGAAAGAAGTGGCTGTGATCGTGACAGGGCAAAGGCCCCCTCGCCGGCCAGAGCCTGAACCACAGCCAGGACCGACAGGTAGAGCGGATATTCCCAGCCCCCATTCGCATAGCCGAACATCCAGCCATTGCCGGCATGTGCCCAGGTTGCGCCAAGCAGCACTGGCAGGAGAACGAGCGAAACGATGCGGACCTGGATGCCGAGGATCAGAAGCACGCCACCGACGGCCTCCATTGCGAAGACCAGATAAGCAAGCGGACCGGGTAGTCCGCTCGAGACGAAGAACTGAGCGGTCCCGGGAAGTGTGAAGACCATCAGCTTGAGGATAAGGCTGTGGGCCAGAAACATGAGGCCAAGCGAAACGCGGAGCAGGAACGCCGCGAGCACGACCGAGGCGGAAGTGGTTTGCATCTGATGAACTCCTTTTCAATGCAGATGCATTCACATAGATGCATTTGCATTGACTTGTCAATATTGATGCACCTGCATGGACCTGCTATTGTCAAACCATGCATGATAAACCACCGTCAGAAATCGTCGTCAAAAGCTGGGCGCGGCTTGTCAGGGCAGCCAATCAGGCGCTGTCTGCCATAGAAGCCGACCTCAAACGGGCAGGCCATTCGCCGCTAGCCTGGTATGATGTCCTGCTTGAACTGAGGCGCGCAGGCGGAGAGGGCCTACGGCCTTTCGAACTGGAGCGGGAACTCCTGCTTGCCCAGCACAATGTCTCGCGCCTGATCGATCGCCTCGAAGCAAAGAGCCTCGTCCAACGCAGGCCAGCAGACGATGATGGTCGCGGCCAAAGGGTGACGGTCACCGATCAGGGGCTAGCCACCTTGGCCTCGATGTGGCCCGATTACGCCGCCGCAATTCAGCGCCATGTGGGTGCGAAGTTCAAGGACGACGCGGAGGCAGAGGCACTCTATCGGCTGACGGGAAAGATATTGGGCAGAGTCTGAAAAGGGATTTGAATTCGATCCGCAAGCTGATCTTCCTGGCGCGCAACAACGCAGACGAACAGGCCAAGCGTCGGCTGATGCCGATCGTTCGTGACCTCGTTCAGACAGTCGTAATTGGCAAGACGCCTGGCCAT
>JAIXSF010000377.1 GCA_027484835.1 Rhizobiaceae bacterium
CCCGTGGCTGCTGACACGACGCATCTGGCTGCCGAGAGCGATCCGAACGGCTCTGCCGACGATTGCCGGCGAGATCGTGCTGCAGCTGAAAGCCACGCCGCTCGCCTTCACCGTGACCGTAATGGATCTCTACGCGGTGCCCTTCAACGTCCGCCAGGACACGCTTCTCGTCTACGCGCCACTCCTCGTCGTCACCCTCTTCTATGTCGCGCTGACTGCGCTCATCACCCGCGCCTTCGGGGTGGTCGAGGCGCAGGTGCCGATCCGCCGCTGACGCGGCTTGAAAGTGAAATGCCATGACGAAAGTCTTCGTGACCCATCCCCTGCCCGCGACTGCCGGTCCTGAAACCCGGGCGCTCGATGGCGGCCTGGTGATCGATCCGGCGACCGGGGCGATTGCACCCAATGTCTCGATGTCGGTCAACAATGCGCTCATGCCGGGCGATGGCGCCTTCTCCGCCGATGGCGTCGAGGATCTCGCCGACCTCCCCTATCTTTACGCCCGCTGGACGAACCCGACCGTGCGGCAGCTGGAACAGCGCTTGGCCGGCCTCGAAGGAGCAGAGGATGCGCTGGCGACGGCGACGGGCATGGCCGCGATCACCGGCACGCTGTTCACCTTCCTCAAGGCCGGCGATCACCTGGTGGTTTCGGACGTCTGTTATGCGGGTGCCGTCGAACTCACCCAGCGGGTACTGCCGGATTTCGGCATCGAGGTCACGCCGGTGAACATGGCGCGCCTCGATCTGGTTGAGGCCGCCATGCGGCCGAATACGCGGCTCGTGCATTGCGAAAGCCCCGTCAATCCAATCCTGCGCATCGTCGATCTCGAAGCGCTGGCAGAGATTGCCCATCGACACGGGGCGCTGATCTCGGTCGATTCGACCTTTGCCACCCCGGTTGCGACACGTCCGCTCACGCTCGGCGTGGATCTCGTCATCCATTCGCTGACCAAGTTCATCAATGGCCATGGCGACGTGCTGGGCGGGGTCGTGATTGGCCGCAAGGAGCTGATTGCGCGCATTCGTGGTCGTGCCGGCGTCTATCTTGGCGCGTCGCTTCCCGCTCAGTCGGCGTGGCTGATCATGCGTGGCATCGACACGCTTTATCCGCGCCTGCGGATGGCGTCGGACAGCGCTCTGGCCGTCGCAACCTTCCTGGAAGGGCATCCGGAGGTCGAACGTGTGATCTATCCGGGTCTAACCTCCCACCCGCAGCATGATCTCGCGAAACGCCAGATGGATGTGTTCGGCGGCATGATCGGCTTTCACACGCGGGGTCCAAGGGCCGCCGCCGATCGGCTGGCGGAGCGGCTGCGGATCGTCCACTACGCCTTTTCCCTCGGCCACCAGCGCAGCCTCGTGGTGCTGCTCGATACCGAGGAGATGATGACCTCCACCTTCCGCCTGACCGGCGACGCCCTTTCCGATTACCGCGCCTATGCCGGCGACGGGCTCTTCCGCCTGTCGATCGGTCTCGAGACACCGGCAGATATCATCACCGATCTCGACCAGGCGCTTACCCTCTGACCGCATCCGACGGAGACTTACCCATGACAGACACCATGATCCTCGACGGCGGCATGAGCCGCGAACTCCTGCGGCTCGGGGCGGAGCTGAAGCAGCCGGAATGGTCGGCGCTGGCGCTGATGAACAGCCCCGAGATCGTGCGCCAGGTGCATGAGGAATTCATCGCGGCCGGTGCCGATGTCGTCACCACCAATTCCTACGCGCTGGTGCCCTTCCATATCGGGGAAGAGCGGTTCCCCGCGGAGGGTCCGGCCCTGATCGCGCTGTCGGGCCAACTCGCAAGGGAGGCAGCCAACGGGGCTTGCCGCAAGGTAGTGGTCGCCGGATCCCTGCCGCCGATCTTCGGCTCCTACGAGCCGGAGAATTTCGATCCGTCGACGGTCCAGGACTATCTGAAAGTGCTGGTCGAGAACCTTGCCCCCCATGTCGATGTGTGGCTCGGCGAGACGCTCAGCCTGATCGCCGAGGGCGAGGCCGTGCGCAAGGCGATCCAGGCGCAGCCGAAGCCGTTCTGGATCTCGTTTACGCTGGCCGATGACGCAGCCCAGATCGCCGGCGGCGAGCCGAAACTGCGTTCGGGCGAAACCGTGCGCGCAGCGGCTGAATGGGCGGCAGGCTCAGGCGCCTCGGCACTGCTCTTCAACTGCGCCAAGCCGGAGGTGATGAAAAAGGCGGTCGAGACCGCGGCCACGGTGTTTGCCGAAAAGGATGCCAAGCTCCGGATCGGCGTCTATGCCAACGCCTTTGAAAGCGATACCGACGACAAGGCCGCGAACGAAGGGCTGCATGACACGCGCGGCGACCTGACCGGCGACGTTTATTCCCGCTTTGCCTGTGACTGGGCGGACGCGGGTGCGACGATGATCGGCGGCTGCTGCGGGATCGGTGCTGAGCATATCCACCGCGTGGCGGGTGCTCTTCGCGGTCGGAAATAGTTCTGCGATCTGGCTCCCGGCAGGCCCGAGCTCAATTGTGTCATTCTTGTGATTTTTTTTTTTTTTTTTTCCTTGAAACCCTTGTCACAGGCACCATCTACGAATTTGCGGACCGGGCCCCTCTGACGACGGACTACCCTCGTGATGTCGGACCGCATCGAGCAAGCTCGATGACATGCCCGGACCGGATCTCTTGCGAGACCTCGCTGGCATTGCATCGTGCAGGGTCAATGCAACAGAGGTCACACAATTGGAACTCTTC
>JAIXSF010000454.1 GCA_027484835.1 Rhizobiaceae bacterium
AACTGGCCGTCGGACACTGCCTGGATCATCGCATCCCAGGACGTGTTCTGGTATTCCACCTTGAAGTTCAGGCGCTTGGCGATCTCGTTCATCGCGTCATATTCCCAGCCGATCTGCTGGCCGGACTTGGGGTCGACGAACTGCAGCGGCGGGTAGGCGTTCTCCGTCACGACAACGACGGACTTACCGCCGAGATCGGGCAGGTCGCTTGCATGGGCGGCAAAGGGGGCGAGGGCAAGGGCGGACAGACCGGCAAGAACGGCGCGGCGGAACAGCATGGAAATCTCCCGAATTGTGGCATGGCAGAGTGTCACATCTTGTTCCGTGCTGGCAAGGACCGACGGACCACGATAGGTTTCTGCCTGCGAGTGTTCTACCAGAGCCAGGCTGCGCGTTGGTTCTCTTTTTCTGACCTCGACTGGAAAAACTGCCTTCTACCGGCGCCTTTCGGCAAACGGTATCTCTGCGGGATCATCCCTCGCTCAGCCAAGGACGAATTCCATGCTCAAGAGATCCGCATTCCTTGTGATCACCCTCAGCCTGCTCGCCCCGATCATGCATCCGGTTTCCGGCTTTGCCCAGGAAGCGGTCGTCGCTGCCGCCGACCGAGAGGCCCTGTTCACGAGCCCTGATCCGAAGCTCAATGCCAACAAGCAGGTGGTTTATCACATCATGCGCGATCTTCTGGAGGCGGGGCATTGGGATCGGGCCGATCAGTTCCTCACCGAGCGCTACCTCCAACACAATCCCAACGTCCCATCTGGACGCGATACGGTGGTGAAGTTCTTCACCGAGGTTCTGAAGGTCGAGAAAAAGCCGCTTCCGGAGACGCTCTCCACCCCGGTCGCTTTCGTGACGGCCGAGGGTGACCTGGTGACCGTTGCCATCGTGCGGGAAGAAAAAGACCCGAAAGATCCGTCCAGGACCTATACCACCACCTGGTACGACACGTGGCGGATCGTCGACGGCAAGGCTGACGAGCACTGGGATTCGGCGATCAAGGAATGAAAAAAGGCCGGCCGCATCGGCGTTTAGATGCGGCCGGCCTCACCTCTGTCGCAGGATGTTACACGTGAATCAGAAGGTTGCGGTCTTCGGATCGGGCCCGATCCGGGCCGACTTGTCGTCGAGAGCGTTCAGTTTGTCGAGGTCGTCTGCCGAGAGGCTGAAATCGAAAACCTTGAAGTTCTCGGCGATGCGCGACGGCGTCACAGATTTCGGGATCACCACCAGGCCGTTCTGGATATGCCAACGGATGATCACCTGTGCAGGGGTTCGCCCGAGCCTGGTCGCGATCTCCGTGATGGTCGGATGACCGAGCAGCTTGCCCTGGCCGAGCGGGCTCCAGGACTGCGTCGCAATCTTGTGCTTCTTGTGAAATGCACGATTTTCGCGTTGCTGAAAATCCGGGTGCAGTTCGATCTGGTTGATGACCGGCACGACGCCGGTTTCCGCGACGATCCGCTCGATATGCTCGGGATAGAAGTTCGAAACGCCGATGGATTTTGCTCGACCTTCTTCCTTGAGCTTTACAAGGGCCTTCCAGGTGTCGACAAACAGTCCGCGATGCGCTGACGGCCAGTGGATGAGGTACAGATCGACATAGTCGGTGCCGAGGCGCTTCAGGCTGGCATCGAAAGCGCGCAGGGTCTGGTCGTAACCCTGTTCGGTGTTCCATAGCTTGGTCGTCAGGTAGATGTCGCCGCGCGCCAGGCCGGACTGGCGGAGACCTTCGCCGACCCCTTCTTCGTTTTCGTAGACGGCCGCAGTGTCGACATGGCGGTAGCCGGCGTCGAGCGCCGCCTTGACGGCCGGTGCCGCCTCGTCATTCGGGGTCTGCCAGACGCCGAGGCCCACCTGCGGAATCCGGGCGCCATCGTTGAGGGCAATATGGGTTTGATCTGACATCTTCTGAAATCTCCGGTCGGGAATAGCTTTGCGACGCTTGCTGGGAAGGGGGCGCTCATGCGCTGGTCGCCAGCCTTCATCTAGGTTGATCGTGCCCTGATGAAAGGGGCGGCCCCAGCAAAATGCCTGAAGCTCTGATCAGAGAACCTGAAGTTTCGTGCGCGCGCCGAGATGCGGCAACAGGCGACGCATGTCTCTCGCACTGATGGCCACGCAGCCTTCGGTCGGTGTGTAGCCCGGTCGGGCAATGTGAAAGAAGATGGCCGAACCGCAGCCTCGCTTTCGTATGCGCATGTTCCAGTCCATGACGATGCAGATGTCGTAGAGTTCGTCTTCGCGCTGAAGGCGTTCGTGACTGGCTTGAAAAGGCGCTCGAACCGGCCTGTTGTAACTCGGATGGCGGGTGGCATCACACCAGAGCATGTCGCCTCGAATGGGCTTCATGGGCAGCTTGGTCGAAGGCCGCTGTGCGCGGTCGCCTCTGTGATAGGCGTGGAGCAGCGGCATGGTCGCGATGGGCGTCGCGCCGTCGCCCTCGCGCTTTCTGCATGTCCGTCCGCTCCGCCCCAGCGCTGCTTGAATGGCCAGATGGCCGGCCTGCAAAATGGCCCGGCGCGGATCTCGTGGAGCAGGTCGGACGACGAGGCGAGACAAGGTCTTTCCGCGCTGGCGCACAACCTTGGAATTCTTGGTCACGACTTTTTGCCTTGTTCGTGATTATTGTTGTACTCTCAGCTCTTAAACAGCTGCAAGAACGGCTTACATGGCGTGCAAGGGGGCGACAAGGCCTTCGCCGATTGACCATTCTGGAAGGATGACGGATGACGACGCGGACCATTCTGCTCGTGGACGACGACGATGATCTGAGGCAGATCCTGGTCGAGCAGCTCTCGCTTTACGACGAGTTCTCGATCCTGCAGGAAAGCAACGCCACCCGCGCCATGCAGACGGCGAAGTCTGCGCAGGTCGATCTGATGATCATGGATGTCGGTCTTCCCGACATGGATGGACGCGAAGCGGTCAAGCTGTTGCGCAAGGGTGGCTTCAAGTCGCCGGTCATCATGCTGACAGGACATGACACGGATTCCGATACCATCCTCGGCTTGGAAGCAGGCGCAAACGATTACGTCACCAAGCCGTTCCGCTTTGCCGTTCTTCTGGCCCGCATTCGTGCGCAACTCCGCCAGTTCGAACAGAGCGAGGACGCAACCTTCGGCGTGGGTCCCTATCTCTTCAAGCCGAGCCAGAAGCTGCTTACCACCGAAGACGGCAAGAAGATCCGGCTGACCGAAAAGGAATCCGCGATCATTCGCTACCTCTACCGTGCGGCGCAGAAGGTGGTGACCCGCGACGTGCTGCTGGAAGAGGTCTGGGGCTACAACTCCGGCGTGACCACGCATACGCTGGAAACCCACGTCTATCGTCTTCGCCAGAAGATCGAGCGCGATCCGTCGAATGCCGAGATCCTGGTCACCGAAAACGGCGGCTACAAGATCGTTCCCTGACCTGCGGTTTGATTGCAGCGGGGATGAGGTCGGCCCACGGGTCGTCTTCATCCCCGTTTTGCGTTAAGGACTGTTGCGGGCGGATCGGGGAGATCCGCGCGAGCGGGAAAACACCATGTCACTTAGCGACGATATCGAGCTTCTATCGGCCCTGCCGCTCTTTTCCGGGCTCGACAAGGACCAACTCCGGTTGATCGCCTTTGGTGCCGAGCATCGCCAGGTCGCGGCAGGCCAGGCGCTGTTTCGCGAGAAGTCGCCCGCAGAATGCGCCTATGTGGTCTCCCGCGGGGATATCGAGCTCTACGTGATTGGCCGGGACGGCAAGCCGCATCTGGAGGCCCGTGTCGGACCGGGCGTGATGCTTTCCGAGCTCGCGCTGATCACCATGGTCGAGCGGAAGTATACGGCGGTCGCCGCCGAGGATGTCGACGTCATCCGGATTACCCGGGCGCTCTTTCATCGCCTGCTGGAGGAATATCCGCAGATGGCGCGCCAGGTGGAATCCCGAATCCGGGAATCGCTGGCGGCGCTGATCGACGGTGCCGAGGCGCTGGCACCGAAATTCTCATAGACAGCGCGCTGTACATCGCCTGCTATGCAGCTCGGAAGTAAGCGGTCACCGGCACATGGTCGGAAGGCTGGTTCCAGCCCCTGGCTTCCTTCAGCACTGCGATCGTTTCGAGCATCGGCGCCAGATCCGCCGACGACCAGATGTGGTCGAGGCGGCGGCCGCGATCGGCGGCTGCCCAATCCTTGGCGCGGTAGCTCCACCAGGTATAGAGCTTCTCGGAGGCCGGCACGTGCTGGCGCATCAGGTCGACCCACTTGCCCTGCCGCATCACCTCCAGCAGGCCGTCGGTTTCCACCGGTGTGTGGCTGACGATCTTCAGCATCTGCTTGTGCGACCAGACATCGTGCTCGAGCGGCGCGATGTTGAGGTCTCCGACCAGGATTGCGCCGGTGTTGGCTTCGGCCTCCGCCGAGAGAGCCTTCATTTCCTCGACGAAATCGAGCTTGTGGCCAAATTTCGGGTTCACATCCCGGTTCGGCTCATCGCCACCGGCGGGGACATAGAAGTTGTGCAGGCGCACGCGGCGACCAGCCCACTCGAAGACGGCCGAGATGTGCCGGCTGTCGCCCACGCCGCAATAGTCCTGGCGGTGATCCTCGACGAGCGGGAGCTTCGAGCAGATGGCCACCCCATGATAGCCCTTCTGGCCGTGGATCACGATGTTCGAGTAACCGAGAGCTGCAATCTCCGCGACCGGGAACTGGTCGTTCTGGCACTTGATCTCCTGCAGGCACAGGATGTCCGGGTTTACCTGCCTCAGGAAGTTTTCAACGATCGGAAGGCGCAGCCGCACCGAATTGATGTTCCAGGTCGAGATGGAGAGGGTCATGGTCAGCCTTCCTTATTCTCCCGCGTGTTTAGGAGATTTCGGCGTGACTGAACAGAAGAAGGCGGCGTGCCTTGTCGGCGCGCCGCCTTTCTCCACAGGTGGTGGGCTTTACGAGGATTAGCCGCCGCCGCGCTTCTGGCCGTGAACTTCGCCATAGGGGATCTCGAACACGCTCGGATCCAGGTTGACGCCATTCTGGACATTGAAGATCATCACGGACGTGTCCTTCTTCTGCATGTCGGTGATGGTCCACTGACGCAGCTCGAAGCTTTTCGGATCGAACATCAGGGTGATGGTCGAATCGCCAAAGATCGTCCGGTCGCCAAGCACGATGGTCGTGAGATCGGCTTCCTGCTTCACATCGCGGACCATCTGGTTGCCCAGGTCGATGCGCTCCGACAGAAGAAGGCTGAGCGGCGTCTTGTTGAGCGGATAGAGATCCCAGGTCTTCAGCTTGGTGTTGCCGATGACGACATTCTTGCCGTCCGAGATCACGCGCATCGGAGAGGGCTTCTCGTAGTTGAAGCGCAGCTTGCCGGGGCGTTCGATAAAGAACTTGCCGCCGGTCTGCTCGCCGCGCGGACCAAACTGGACGAATTCGCCCATCATGGTCTTCACGCTAGAGAAATGATCGGCAATCTGCTGGGCCGCGCCCGCGGCAAAGCTCGGCATCGGAAAGGCGGCGCAGGCCATCAAGGCGGCCGTTCCCAGCACGAACTGGCGGCGGCTTGCCACGATCGGCATGCGGGCGTCGCGTTCATTGATGTCTGTCATGCGGTACTCCTTCATATGCTAACGGTCTCGCCGAAAAAGGCGGCGGCTTCATGGCCATGCGCGCCTTCGCTGCTGCGGCAACTCGTCCCGTACCGTTGTTGTTCCATGATGGAACGTGGTCCGGATGTTACTCTTCGGTCGGGACCAGGATCTCGCGTTTGCCCGCGTGATTGGCCGGTCCGATGATGCCTTCCTTTTCCATGCGCTCGATCAGCGAGGCTGCCCGGTTGTAGCCGATGCCCAGTCGGCGCTGGACATAGGACGTCGATGCCTTGCCATCCCGCAGGACGATGGCCACAGCCTGATCGTACGGGTCGTCCGATTCGCCAAGGTTGCCTGTCCCGATCGGGCCACCGCCATCTTCACCATCTTCGTCGTCGTCGATGGTAATCGCTTCGAGATATTGCGGCGAGCCCTGGGTTTTCAGGTAGGCGACGATTTCCTCGACTTCATGGTCTGAGACGAAGGGGCCGTGAACGCGCTGAATGCGCCCGCCGCCGGCCATGTAGAGCATGTCGCCCATGCCGAGCAGCTGTTCTGCGCCCTGTTCGCCGAGGATCGTGCGGCTGTCGATCTTCGACGTCACCTGGAAGGAGATGCGCGTCGGGAAGTTGGCCTTGATCGTGCCGGTGATGACGTCGACCGACGGGCGCTGGGTTGCCATGATGACATGAATGCCGGCGGCACGGGCCATCTGGGCCAGGCGCTGGACCGCGCCTTCGATATCCTTGCCGGCAACCATCATCAGGTCTGCCATTTCGTCGATGATCACGACGATGTAGGGCAGGGGCTGCAGGTCGAATTCTTCGGTCTCGTAGATCGCTTCGCCCGTCTGGCGATCGAAGCCGGTCTGGACGGTGCGGGTCAGAACCTCGCCCTTCTCGAGCGCCTGGGCAACGCGCGCGTTGAAGCCGTCGATGTTGCGGACGCCGATCTTCGACATCTTCTTGTAGCGCTCTTCCATCTCGCGGACGGTCCATTTCAGCGCAACGACGGCCTTCTTCGGATCGGTGACGACCGGCGACAGGAGGTGCGGAATGCCGTCATAGACGGAGAGTTCGAGCATCTTCGGGTCGATCATGATCAGGCGGCACTGCTCGGGCGTCATCTTGTAGAGCAGCGACAGGATCATGGTGTTGATCGCGACCGACTTACCCGATCCGGTGGTACCCGCGACGAGCAGATGGGGCATCTTGGCGAGATCGGCGATGACAGGTTCGCCGCCGATCGTCTTGCCGAGCGCCATGGCAAGCTTGGCCTTGTTGCCGTCGAAGTCGCGCGAACCGATCAGTTCGCGGAGGTAGACGGTCTCGCGGGTCTGGTTGGGCAATTCGATGCCGATCGCATTGCGGCCGGGGACGACGGCGACGCGGGCTGCGATCGCGCTCATCGAACGGGCGATATCGTCGGCAAGGCCGATGACGCGTGACGACTTGATGCCCGGTGCAGGCTCCAGTTCGTAGAGCGTGACGACCGGGCCCGGTCGAACGTGGATGATTTCGCCCTTGACGCCGAAGTCATCGAGGACGCCTTCGAGAAGGCGGGCGTTGTGCTCCAGCGCTTCGGCCGACAGGGTCGCATCGCGGGTGATCGCCCGTGGCTCGGCGAGCAGATGGACGGATGGCAGCTGGAAGCCTTCGGGGCGCAGCAGGGATCCCTGGGCGTCCCGGTCAACGCGCGGGCCAGGCTTTGGCCGGCTTGCGGGAGCGACCACGCGCGGCGACGCAGCGCCTGCCCGGGCCGATGCGGAACGCACGCCTTCGTCCGGCAGAATGCCTGCAGGGCGCGGCAGATCGTCGAGGTCGAAATCCTCGTCTTCGTCCTCGAAATCGGCAGACGACATGGGCGGCGGGGAAATGATCGATCGGCCTGCCGGGCGAAGCGGGGCGCCATCCAGTGAAGGCTCGACGCGGGCGTTCAGCGCTGGAGCCTTGGCCCGTACGGGCTCGTTCAGGGTTCCGAATTCATCGTCGTTGAAGTCATAGGGCTGCTCGAAATCGCGATCGCGGCGCTCGCTGTTCTTCAGACCGAACAGGCGGCGAACGCGGGCGCGGGTCGTGTACCAATTGTGGGTGACCGCACCCATCATCAGGGCGATCGGTCCTTCCCGGTCGTCTTCCTCGTCGTCGTCTTCCAGCGCAGGCGCCTTCGGGCGGCTGCGTGCCAGCGGTGCGACGGGCTCGTCCTCATCCGGCTCTTCGACCGGCTTTCCGACGATCCCGGCTGCAAACAGCATCAGCCATGTGGCCGGTAGCGCGAGGATGACGCCGAGGGCCATGGCAAAGGTCGATGTCGGGTAGGCGCCGATGAAGAGGGCCGGAAACCGCAAGATCAGATCGCCCAGAACGCCGCCGGTGCCGCTCGGCAGGGGCCAAGTGGTCGGTGGCGGAAAACACCCGACGGCGGCGGCTGCGACCAGCGCACCCGCACACCATGCGCCGAGACGCGCGGGAATGCGGCTCAACCGGCGCCCGCCGATCAGTGCGAATGACCATGCCAGGACAGGAAGCAGCGCCAGAAGGCTGCCGAGACCGAAGAACTGCATCATCACGTCGGCAAAAACCGCGCCGGGAAGGCCGAGAATGTTCGTCGGCGGATTGTCCGTCGCATAAGACAGGCTCGGATCCGAGACGTTCCAGGTCGCCAAAGCAGCCACAGCCAGGACCAGCATCAGAAAGAGCGTGAAGCCGATCAGCGCCAGAAACTGGCGGAACAGGAACGCGGACAACACGGAGCGGTTGGAATGCTCCGGAAGCGCTGCGGAATGGCCTCTGCTCATGGATTGTCTGTCCGTCCTGTTGCCGATGGGTCACTGAGACCCCCGTCAGGACAGGGGTCGCCACCCGGTACCCTACAGGACGGAGGGTTAATGCTGCATTAACCATGCCCGCCGGGCGTATGCATGCGGTGGAGGGCGGAGGTGAAAAAAACGCCCGGGCGATGAGACCCGGGCGCTGCCGCATTTTTGGGAGGTGAAGATCCGCCAGGGATCTTAGTTGTGGTAGGCGGCTTCGCCGTGCGAGGCGAGGTCCAGACCTTCGCGTTCGGCTTCGACCGGTACGCGCAGGCCAACAACCATGTCGACGATCTTGTAGAGGATGATCGACACGATACCGCACCACAGGACGGTGACGAGAACGCCCTTCAGCTGTGCGAAGACCTGGGTTGCCGTGCCGGCATAACCAGCTGCGAAGTCGGCCGTCGAGTAGTCGACGATGCCGGCGCCGCCGAGGGCCGGGTTGACGAACACGCCGGTGAGCAGTGCGCCGATGATGCCGCCTACGCCATGGATGCCGAAGACGTCAGCGGTGTCGTCGTAGCCGAACTTGTTCTTCACGGTCGAGCAGAAGAAGTAGCAGACCGGGGAGACCACGAGGCCCATGACGATCGCGCCCATCGGGCCGGCGAAACCGGCGGCCGGGGTGATGACGACGAGACCGGCGATCGCACCCGAGACGGCGCCGAGCATCGAGGCCTTGCCGCGCGAGAAGGTTTCGACCAGAGCCCAGGAGAGGATCGCGGCTGCGGTGGCGAGGAAGGTGTTGATCATGGCGAGGGCTGCATAACCGTTGGCTTCCAGGTTGGAGCCAGCGTTGAAGCCGAACCAGCCGACCCAGAGAAGGCCTGCGCCGATGAGCGTCATGGTCATGGAGTGCGGAGCCATCATGTCCTTGCCGTAGCCGGTGCGCTTGCCGACCATGATCGCGCCGATCAGGCCTGCAACACCTGCGTTGATGTGGACAACGGTACCGCCTGCGAAGTCGATCGCGCCGAAGCTGAAGATCAGGCCGGTCGGATCAGCATAGGCGCTCGGGCCGCCCCAGAACCAGACCATATGGGCGATCGGGAAGTAGACGAAGGTGAGCCACAGAGCCGAGAACAGGATCACGGCCGAGAACTTCACGCGCTCGGCAAAGGCGCCGACGATGAGGCCGGGGGTGATGGCCGCAAAGGTCATCTGGAAGCAGACGAAGACGAGTTCCGGAATGGCGACGCCCTTGGAGAAGCTTTCCGCCATCGTCGTTACGTCAACGCCGGACAGGAACATCTTGGAGAAGCCGCCGACGAAGGAGTTGAGGCCGCCACCATTGGTGAAGGCGAGCGAGTAGCCGTAGATGACCCAGAGGATCATGGCCATGGCAGCGATGGTGGTGACCTGCATCAGGACCGACAGCATGTTCTTGGCGCGGACGAGACCGCCGTAGAACAGACCGAGACCCGGGATCGTCATGAGAAGAACCAGCAATGCCGAAACGAGCATCCAGGTCGTGTCGCCCTTGTCGACCGTCATGGCGGGCGCCGCAGCCGCGACTGCTTCCGCTGCAGCCGGGGCGGCGTCCTGCGCGAAGGCGACAACCGGCGCCAGCAGTGCTGCAGACGCGGCGCCAAGGCGCACGAGATTAGAATTCAACTTGGCAAATGACATCAGTTACAACTCCCCTTACAGCCGCTCTTACAGCGCTTCGGTATTGGTTTCGCCGGTGCGGATGCGCACGGCCTGATCGATCGCGTAGACAAAGATCTTCCCGTCGCCGATCTGACCCGTCTTGGCGGCGGAAGCGATCGCTTCAACGGCCTTGTCGGCAAGTTCGGACGAGACGGCGATTTCGATCTTCAGTTTCGGCAGAAAGCTGACGGCGTATTCGGTGCCGCGGTAGATTTCGGTGTGCCCCTTCTGGCGTCCATAGCCCTTGACCTCGGTCACGGTCAGCCCCTGGATCCCCACAGCCGTCAAGGCCTCGCGTACCTCGTCCAGCTTGAACGGCTTGATGATAGCCATCACAATCTTCATCTGGTTTCCCATCCTTTGCTTGTCCTCGGCTCGGAGCCG
>JAIXSF010000326.1 GCA_027484835.1 Rhizobiaceae bacterium
CGTGCCGACATCGGTGACCTTGAAGCCCTTGGCCATGACAACACCGACCTGCACCGAGTCCTTGCCGTTGAAGCGGTACTTGCGCTGGTAGGGATCCTCCAGACCTTCGGTGACGGTGGCGATATCGCCAAGGCGCGTGATCTGGTTGCCGGATTTCAGGCGTAGCTCGCGGATGTCTTCGGCTGCAGAGAAACCGCCATCGACGGAAATGCGTACGGTGCGCGAGCCGGTGTCGATACTGCCCGTGGCGTCGATGGCGTTCTGGCCGGCCAAGGCGTTCTGCAGATCGGCAAAGGTCAGGCCGCGCTCGGCCAGGGCCTTGGATGAAACTTCGATGAAGATCTTCTGCGGCTGATCGCCGAGAATGACGGCCTTTTCGACACCCTCGGTCGACAGCAGAACGTCGCGCGCCTGGATCGCGTACTGCTTCAGCTCGGGAAAGCTGTAGCCATCCCCGGTCAGGGCGTAGAGCGTGATGTAGGTATCACCGAATTCGTCGTTGAAATAGGGACCGAGCAGACCCTCGGGCAACTCGTTCTCGATATCACCGACCTTCTTGCGCACCTGATAGAAGGCCTCGGCGACATCATTGGCGTCGGTGTTGCCCTTGACCTGCAGCGTGATGATGGCGGAGCCCGGCCGTGTGTAAGACTTCACCCAATCGAGGTGGGGCGTTTCCTGCAGCTTGCGCTCGATTTTGTTGACCACCTGATCCTGCATGTCGGCAAGCGACGCACCCGGCCAGAAGGCCTGGACCACCATGACGCGGAAGGTGAAATCGGGATCTTCCTTCTGACCCATGCGCATCAGGCCAAAGAGGCCGGTGAGGATGATCAGGCCGAAGAGGAAGCGGGCAATACTCGGATGCGCGATTGCCCAACGGGACAAGTTGAAAGAGCCCGGCTCTGCAGGAGAATTGGTCATGATGTGATGTTATCCGGAAAGGAGGATCGTCGGGCTCAGCGGGTCGCTGCGTCTGGTACCGGCTCTGCGTCGCCGGCTTCAGCGGCCCGTGGCAGATCCTTGTCGGCCAGGCGGACCTTCATGTCCTCGGCCATGAACTGGGTTCCGGCGACGACCACGAGATCACCCGGATTGAGGCCCGAGGACACCTTGATACCGGTATCGGAGAAAGTGTCGACCGTGACCGGACGCGCATGAACGGTGGCGGCCATGCGATCGACCGTCCAGACGATCGTCTGCTCGGCATTATCGCGAGTAAGAGCCGAAAGCGGCAATTCGAAAAGGCTCTTGTCGGACGGCGCAGTCGCGGTGACGCGGGCCGTCATGCCGAGCAGGATCTGAGGATTGTCGGACAGCGAGATGCGGACAGCGAAGGTGCGCGAGGTGGCATCGGCGCTGCCTGCAACTTCGCGGACGACGCCTTTCAGCGCCAAGCCGTCCTTCGACCAGAAGCCGACTTCCACTTCCTTGCCCGGGGCAAAGGCGAAGATCTCATTCTCCGGAACGGCGATCAGAACTTCCTTTTCGCCGTCTGCGGCAACGGTCACGACGGGGCTGCCGGCAGCGACGACCTGTCCGGCATCGGCGCCGATCGTGGTCACGATGCCCGGCTTGTCAGCCTTGAGCTCACCATATGCCACCTGATTGCGCGCCTGTTCGAGCGAGGACTTCTGGCTGTCACGGGTGGAAAGTGCCTGATTGAAGGTCAGTTGCGCCTGCTCGAGCTGCGCCTTGGTGGTGACCTGCTGACGATACAGCGCATCGGCGCGCTTCAACGCGAAATCGGCCGTTTCCAGCTGGCGCTCGGCGGCTGCCAGGCTCGCCTCCGCGCTCCGCACCTGAAGCTGATAGTCGGTGACGTCGAGACGCGCGAGAATATCGCCCGGCGCCACGCGATCACCGATGTCGACCAGACGTTCGATGATCTTGCCGGACACGCGGAAGCCTGCCGCGGCTTCGCTGCGGGCCTTGACCGTGCCGGAATAGCGCAATTCTCGGGCCGTGGAGGGTGCTGCAACTTCAATCACCTTGACGGGCCGAAGGCTCGGCTCTTCGACAACCTCGGCACCGCCCTCGGTGCAGGCGGTGAGACCAAGCGCTGCGACAAGCGGCAAAGCGAGGATGTACAGGCGGAAACTGGCGGACATGGTGGTTCCTCCCCCGGCGGGGTATCAGGCTTTGAGGGCTCGGATGGCGAATTCAGTCAGGTCTTGCGGGCCGGCGCGGTTGTTCTTGCCAATGCACTGGGCGACCATCTGGGGATGGTGGAGCGGCGATGTCGCCGCGCCGAAGCATCGAGCAACATGGGCGGGGTCGCCCTTGGCGAACTCTCCGGCCTCCATTCCCTCCGCGATGATGCGTGTCAGGATCGCCTGGATCTCATCGATATGCTTGTCGATAACGCCCCAGCTCTGCTCGATCGCGACGACGACCATTTCATGAACCTTGCGCTCGTCGAGCATGGTTGCAACTGTGAATTCGAAGTGGTCCATCGAATAACGCCGCAGACGTTCTTCTGCGCTTAAAGGCAGATCCGCAGCAGCCTCAGCGAGCTGAAGGCTCTGCTGCAACATTCGAGCGCAGACCCCTTCCAGCAACTCGCTCTTCGAGGCGAAGAAGCGGTAGATATTTGCCGGCGACATGCCGAGGTCCTTCGCGACATCGGCGACGGTCGTCTTGCTGTAGCCGTAGTGGCGAAACTGCGCTTCTGCCGCATCCAGGATGCGGGTCGCGGTATCCGATGCTTCGGGTGACTGTGCAAGGCTTTGGATCATGATGATTTACGGCTGACGATTTTTGAATTTCGTCAGTCGTAATTGATAACTCGTCATCCGTCAACATCCTAATACACGCGGGATTGAAGGGGTGCGGTCGCTGAGCCTTACTCAGAGCATGTCGCGGAAGCGACCGATCTCGCAACCATGGCGCCTAAGGCGATGTCGACACGGGAAAAGGTCAGGCCGCATCCTCGGAAGCATTGGACGTGGGCACGGACGGATTGCCCTCGGTGCGATCGCGGTGAAGGGCCGCTCTTGCCAGCAGAATGAGGGTGATCGGGGTCGTCAGGGTAACGAAGATGCCGATCAGGATTTCATGCAGAACGGCTCTCGATCCGACGATCGAAAAATATAGGATCGAGGCCAGCATGATCGACCCGACGCCCCAACTGGTGCCGAGCGTGGGCGCATGAATGCGCTCGTAGAAGGTCGGCAGGCGCAAGAGACCGATTGCGCCGAGTAGCGTCAGCGCGGAGCCAAGGAGCAGGAAGGCGGAGACTGCGATCACCACCCACAGCGGGAGATCGGCGACAGGCATCGTCATTCGATCACCTCCCCTCGCATGAGGAACTTGGCGAGGGCAACCGTTGCCACGAAGCCGAGCATGCCGATCACCAGGGCCGCCTCGAAGTATACAGTCCGTCCACTGCCGATCGCGAAGGTGACAAGCAGCAGCATGGCGATCACGTAGGATGCGTCGAGAGCGAGGATGCGGTCCTGCGCGCGCGGACCGATGAAAACGCGCACGATCGCGATCATCAGCGCAACGGCCAGGAGCAGTTTCGAGATCGAGACAGCGGTGAAGAGAATGATGGCGCTCATTCGATGATCTCCAGCAGCAGGCTTTCATAACGATGCTTGATATTCGTCACCCATTCCTCCTCGTCGATGAGGTCGAGAACGTGGATGAGCACGGTCTTGCGGCGTGCGTCATAGGCAAGCCAGGCCGAGCCCGGCGTGCTGGTCAGGATGACCGCCATGATGGCAAGAGCTGCCGGATGTTCGATCTCGAGCGGAACCGTGATGAAGTCGGCCGTGTGTTTCTGCCGCTTGCCGCGCAGGAGCAGAAGGGCGACGGCCGCATTGGAGCGGATGATGTCGACAAACACGCGCCAGAAGAGCTTGGGCAGCAGGTACCACTTCTTCATCTTCGGCTTGTCGGGCCTGAGCGATGCCATGGCCCAGCCGCTGAATATCGCGACGACCGATCCGAGGATGAGGTGGCCGAGCGTGAAATCGTTCAAAAGCAGCCACATCACGAGCAAGGACAGGCTGAGGAGCGGATGGGGGATCATGGTGCACCTCCCGCCTCTTGCGCCGCGGGCACCCGGGGGTCACCGACCACCGAGGCGTTGCGCACCGCGTCGATATAGGCGGATGGATTGGCGAGCGTCCTGATCGTCGTATCCATGTAGGTCATGGCCGGGTCCGCCTGAACGGTCAGAACGAGTGTCAGCGACAGCAACATCATGACCGGCACCAGTTCAACGACCAGCACGCGCGGTACGGCACCTTCGATCGACCCCCAGAAGGTGCGGATACCGGCGCGGGTCATCGAGATCAGGGCAGCAATGCCCGAGAAGATCACGAGCACGATCAGCGCCCAGACGGCGAGACCTGGCGTTTGGCCGATCGATCCGGTGCCCATCATTGCCGACAGCATTGCAAATTTGGAGATGAAGCCCGAGAGCGGCGGGAGGCCAGCCAGCAGAATGCCACAGGCGGCAAAGCAGATGCCGAGGATCGCCATCGTGCCCGGCATGGCCGTGCCATTGCCGTCCTCGATATCGGCTTCCTCTCCGTCACCATACGCCTCCATGGTGACGGCCAGAACATTGGCGCCAGCATCCTGACCGCGTTCCACCAGTTCGATCAGCATGAAGAAGGCGCTGATCGTCAGGGTGGAGCTGACGAGATAAAGCAGCGCGCCCGACGAGACGACACCATCGTTGATGCCGAGCACCATCAGAAGCGTGCCGGAGGAGACGAGGACGGAATAGCCCGCGAGACGTCCGAGCGCCTGTGAGGCCAGCACGCCGATGGTCCCGAAGACGAGCGTCGCCATGCCACCGATCAGGAGCACTTCTGCGCCGAAGCCCGCGGACGGACCATCGCCGAAGAGAAGCATGGTGAGGCGCAGAATGACATAAATGCCGACCTTGCTGAGGATCGCAAACATGCCCGCAACGGGTGCGGAGGCGGCGCTATAGGCTGAAGGCAGCCAGAAGCAGAGGGGCCACATGCCGACCTTGATGAGAAACGCAACGCCGAGGACAGCAGCCCCGGCCTCCATCAGGATCAACCGATCCGACTCCATTTCCGGCATGCGCAGGGCAAGATCCGCCATGTTGAGCGTGCCTGCCGTGCCGTAGACGAGACTTACCCCGATCAGGAAGAACAGCGCTGCCACGAGATTGACGGCGATGTAATGCAGCCCCGCCTTGACGCGCAGCGTTCCCGTCCCGTGGAGAAGCAATCCATAGGAGGCGGCGAGCATGACTTCGAAGAAAACAAAGAGATTGAAGAGGTCGCCGGTCAGCAGCGCGCCGTTGACGCCGGCCAGCAGGAGCTGGAACAGACTGTGGAAGTGGGCGCCGACGGCGTGCCATTTGGCCAGCGAGAAGACCAGTGCGGCCAGCGCCAGGATCGATGTCAGCAACAGCATCATTGCCGACAAACCGTCGATGACCAGAACGATGCCGAAGGGTGCCGCCCAATTGCCCAGCAGATAGACATTGTCGAAGGCGTTCGGCCCGCTTTCGATCGCGAACAGAATGACGGCATTCGCCAGCAACAGGATGCTGGCGACGAGGCCGACCAGCGCCTTGGCTGTCCTGTTGCGCTCGTCGATGAACAGCAGGATGGCTGCCGTTACCATCGGTAGCAGGATCGGGCTGACGATCAGGTGGTGGCTCCAGGCAATCACGGCTACTCGTTCCTCCCGTCGACGTGGTCATTGCCGGTCAGGCCACGGGCGGCGAGCAGCACGACGAGGAAAAGTGCGGTGGTGGCGAAGCCAATCACGATGGCCGTCAGAACCAGCGCTTGCGGAACCGGATCCGTGAGCGTCGTGGACACGACGCCGTCCTCAAGGATCGGCGGCATGTTGCTTTTGACGCCACCGACACCGAAGATGAACAGGTTGACCGCGTAGGAGAGCAGCGACAATCCGATGATCACCTGATAGGTCCGCGGTCGCAGGATCAGCCAAACTCCGCATGTTGTCATCAGACCAATGGCGGCAGACAGGACGATTTCCATCAGCGTTTCTCCCCCTTGGCTTCGAGTGCCCTCAGGCGATTGATGCGGATCGACTGGTGCGCGAGCGCGACGAGGATCAAGACAGTCGCTCCGACCACCAGCAAGAAGACGCCGAGATCGAAGAGCAAGGCGGATGCTGCCGGCACCTTGCCGATCAGCGGGATCTCCAGATAGCGGAAGTGCGACGTGAGGAAC
>JAIXSF010000105.1 GCA_027484835.1 Rhizobiaceae bacterium
GCGATCCTCCGATCCTCCTGCTCTCGGGCGGGGAACTCACGGTCACTCGGCGAGGTGATGGCATCGGCGGTCCCAATGCGGAGTTCTGTCTTGCCCTTGCTCTGGCACTGGACGGGGCCGAAGGCATTCATGCACTGGCCTGCGATACAGACGGCGTCGACGGCGCGGCCGAGGTGGCCGGCGCCATTATCGGTCCGAACGTCCTGAAGGATGCGGTCGACTGCGGTCTCGATCCACGTCTGGCTCTTGAGCGCAACGACGCCCATTCCTTTTTTGCAGCTCTGGACGCTCAGGTCGTCACCGGGCCGACGCTGACCAACGTCAACGACTTTCGTGCCATCCTGGTGCAGCCGATCG
Source organism: Rhizobiaceae bacterium (assembly GCA_027484835.1). Taxonomy (GTDB): domain Bacteria; phylum Pseudomonadota; class Alphaproteobacteria; order Rhizobiales; family Rhizobiaceae; genus Allorhizobium. Next base: position 358 of record JAIXSF010000105.1, read on the forward strand.
AAGTGGGATGACGCCCCGCAGGTGAGAGCGCCGCTCGACCGTGCCTTCTCAGCAGAGCATGAGCCACGACACCCCGGCATAGGTGATGAGCGTTGCGACGAAAGCTGCGAACTGCAACATCACGGCGATCTGGATGAGCGATCTGGATTCGTCCGGTTGGGGTTGGTTGAGGGCCGCTTTCGTGGACCAGAAAAGCCTGCCCATCAGAGCCAGCACGATCACGAAGATGGCGAGGAGAAGCAGACGAAGTCCGGAGGTCGGCCCGACGGTGATCTGATGCCAGCCCAGGTGACAACCGGTTGCCTGGGTGGCGTAGAGTAAAAGGAACGCGGCCGACCAGATCACGAAGCCGGCAAGCATGAGCAGAAACGGGGACGGTGACGCGTTCATTTCAGCGCTCTCCAATCCCGGTCAGGCCTTGCAATACGAAGGGGAAGGCGAGCCCGATCAGGCCTGCTACGGCCGTATAGTCGTACCACAGCCGACCAATTCGCAAATCAAGCAGGCGCCCCGGGCCAATGAAGCCGGCCTTCCAGCGCCACAGCCCGTAAATTGCCAGCACCGCGCCGATGCCTGCATGCAGCGTCACATAGACCGCGACAGCGAAGGCGACTGCAGCGGCGGCATGCCCGGTCGGCGACGGTATCCAGACAAGGATCAACGCGAGCGCTCCCACGGCTGCCAGATAGGCCACCAGCACCACCATGAGGCTGTTCGGCGTCCTTCCCGGCTGTCCGTTTGCAAGACGTCCGCCAATGGCGGCAGCAATCAGTGCTGCCGCGGCGACCAATGCGGGCAGGACGAAAGTGAAGTCGAGATCCGGCGGGGGCCAGTTCGGCGCCGAGAGCCAAAGGAAGAAGGCGCCGAAGACCAGCGAAGTGTAGAGCGTCGCGTTTGCCGCCAGTGCGAAGACCACGCACCACCACGAGGGCGGCTGGTCCACCTCCTGGTGGTGCAGAGCGCGTTCACCACGACCGATTTCGAGCGGACCGATCTCTTGTTTCAGCCCCGTATCCGGCGTCCACAGAAAGAAGAGGATGATGACGGCAAGCAGCGCCACGGGCGTGAGCCAGTAGAGCTTTGCAAGCAGGCTGGCGAAGAAGGAAGCGGTGGCGATTGCCGTCCACAGGGGCAGAAAGGTCGGGCGTGGCAGGATGACGACATGATCGAACTGTCCACTCACCATGTCGACGGTCAGCGTTTCCATCCAACCATTGCGCATGAAACCGAGATAGCCGCGCCCGGCCGCAAGCTCCGGCCCGAGACGGCGCGGTTCGAGCGCGTCGGCGCGCACGTCGATATGCGGGAGCGAGCCGAAATTGTAGGACGGCGGCGGCGTGGGTGTTGCCCATTCCAGCGTGCCGGCCTCCCAGGGGTCACGCCGAAACGGTTTGCCATGACGGATGAGCATGATCAGGTCGAGCGCCACAAGGGCAAAGCCGATGGTCATGATGAAGCCGCCGACCGAGGAAATGAAGTTCAAGGTTTCCCAACCGGCAGCCTGCGGGTACTCGAAGACCCGGCGCGGCATGCCGCGCAGCCCCGTCAGATGCATGATGAAAAATGTGACGTTGAAGCCGATGAAGATCAGCCAGAAGGCGGGCTTCGACAGATGCTGCACGGGTTGGCGCCCGGTGATATGCGGCAGCCAGTAATAGGCAGCCGCCATCATCGGAAAGACGAAGCCGCCCACCAGCACGTAATGCAGATGCGCGACGACAAAATGCGTGTCATGCGCCTGCCAGTCGAAGGGCACCATGGCCAGCATGACGCCGGTCAGTCCTCCTGCGACGAAGACGAAGAAGAACCCGAACACATGAAGCATCGGGATCGAATAGCGCGGCTTTCCGTGCGCCATGGTCGCGAGCCAGGCAAAGATCTGGATGCCCGTCGGGATCGCGACCAGCGCACTCGCCGCCGAGAAAAAGGAGAGCGCCACATGCGGAATCCCCACCGTGTACATGTGGTGGACCCACAGTCCGAAGGACAGAAAAGCCATGGCGACAATGGCTGCAACGATCAGTCCGTAACCTTCGAGCCGCGTGCGCGATAACACCGGGATGATGGTCGACAGCGCTCCGGCTGCCGGCAGGAAGATGATGTAGACCTCCGGATGGCCAAAGAGCCAGAAGAGGTGTTGCCAGAGCAGCGGGTCGCCCCCGCGGGCCGGATCGAAGAAGGGCAGGTCGAAGGCTCGCTCCGCCTCCAGCAGCAGGGATCCCAGGATCAGCGGCGGAAAGCCGATCAGCATCATCGCTGCGACCACCAGCATGTACCAGGCGAAGATCGGCATGCGGATGAGCGACATGCCGGGTGCACGGAACTTCAGGA
>JAIXSF010000332.1 GCA_027484835.1 Rhizobiaceae bacterium
ACCTGCCGGGAGCGTTGTCTCGGGATCTATTAAGTCGTAGCTTTCTGCGCCTGAAGGCCTTTGCACAATTGTGGAAATCTGCGGCAGAAAGTCGAAATAGACCGGCTCCCGCTTGCTCATTCGTGTTGCTGCGACCAAAGCGCCCTTCGCGACACTCGATGGTGGCAGTGATACTAGCGGCATCCCAAGCGCATCCGCAAAATGATCGTGTATTTGCTGCCTTACGGCTCCCTCAGTCAGAGACTCGATAAGCACCAAGTCGCAACTGCGGAGCATATGCAGTATTTCGGATGGCAAGTCGGGGAACTTTAGGGAAAGCTTGTTTGGCGGCTCGAGGGCCTGCCAGTCGCCGTTGTTCATGCGAAGCAACTCTGACTTGGTCTCAATGCCAAGCGCCAATCGCCCGACTGAACTTGCGGCATGCAGTGGTGCGCTCCAGTGCTTAGAGACTGACGCCTCTAGGCCACTGAGTGCGGTTTGCGCCAGATACTCATATCCAAGGGAGCATTGGATGATCTCACTGAAGTTTCGGCGCTCAGGTGCGAGCACCCCGCTGCCTTGGCCTTTGTGATTCCTGACTATGAGCGCCTGAACAGTAAACCCTCGATCGACATGATTGATCACGCCGACGCGACAGGGCTTTTGGATGAGCACAGCCGATAGTCCATACAGAACCGAAAGGACCGGCCTCCAAACCAGAAGCGGTGTAGATATCTTCGACCGCCGGAGCGCGCTCAAAAGCCGTTCCTGAAGGATTTCGCTGCTGTCCGTGACATCGTCGATGCTCGCAACGCCGATGCCTGCTCCGACGAACATGCCTGAGAACGCGTGGCTAAGAGCCAGAACGCTCGGATCAGGGGAGCTCAGCAAGGATCTGACCGATATCCTGCGATCATCGCTTCCTAATGCTCCCCATCCGCCGCCTCGGCCATGTGGAGCAAGCCCGGCTTGTGCGCCCCCAACAAGCCGGCTTGCTTTGCCATCCCCGACCATAATGACTGAGCCGAATACGCCACCTTCGGTGGTGTTATCGTTTGCCGCTTCTTCACCATCGGCCGCAATTTGCCAATTGCGACTTGCGAAGTCCCGCCAGCCATTTAGGTCATAGCCACAGAGCTTTTTCATTAGCGCCCCGACTTGTAGATGTCGCCGCGGGCGAATGCTCGTATCGCATCAAGACCAAGCTTGAGGCCGGCCCCTGCCGGATCGAAAGCTATGCCCTGGACATTTGTCCGGACATCGCTGGCCTCCACCACCTCAGGCAAACCATTAGCTGGCGTGAGGATAAGGCCCTGCCTCAAGGTCTCCGACGTTGAGACCTTCTGGATGGCCATCAGGCGCTTATTGGCTTCTACGACAGCCTCCTTCACGTCTATGCGGTCAAGAGTGTGAGGTGTCCAAACTGCCACTGTGCGGGGGACATCCACGCGGCTTGGGTCTGTAATCTTCAATGCCACATGTGAACGCGCATAGCTCAGAAGCCCCCTGGCCTGACTTGGGCGGGAATGAACTTCAACAACACGATTGAGCCGCTTCAGCCAGAAGACTGCGATGGGATTATCCTGATCGAACCATCGGCCGAGGCTTGCTTCCGAGCGCCAAAAGATTGGCGACTGCGCTACAAGCTCGCAATCCTCAACGTCGTGAAGTGCCAATATCACGGCTAGAACGCAGAAGTCTGTCCATGTCTCTGCCTGCCATGCCCACAGGTCGTCAATAACCAGCTGGTGCTTGAGCAGTCTCAACCACGCTTGATAGACCGCGCGGTAGTTGCCGTCCTGCATGAGGACATAGTTCGGAGCAATTCCTGCCTCTGCGATCATCACGTCCAACTCCGCCAAAAGGCGGGCAAAAGTTCTGCAGAAGCGGTATAGCGCGTCCACTTGTTCGTAGCGTCGGCTGGCCTTTGCCTTCGGATGCTCCTTCATCCATTGCCTCGCCACATCCGAGGCAAGAACCGTGTAGGCGTGCAAGACTCGGTTCTCAGCCGTATCGAAGTTTTCGCGGCGAACCGTCGCTAAGATCCTTTGGCTTGAACCTGCCCGCTCTGCAATAGTGCTGCCAGGCTGGCGGACAAGCCAACGCATCGAAGCACGATCCATTTCCCGCACTCTGTCCAATGGCACAAGCTCGCGGGTGCGGCGCAGCACCTTCCGGATCCGCGGTTCAAGGTCCTTGAGCTTCGGGAGGATCTCTCTCGCCTGCCGGATAATCTCGGCCATGCGTGGGTCATCCTCGTGCTCCGCCCTTTCCCACGCGGCCTTGAGACGTGGCCAAACGTGAGCGGGCTCGTCCAATGCCTCCCCCAACTCCTGGACTCGAGCCAGCACCTCGTTCATTCGACGCAAAAGTGCCTGCGCTCGCAGATCCTCTTCTGTCTCGCTTTCAATCGTTTTCGGCGGCCGGACGGGGAAGCCCTGTCGAGTTGGATTTTTCCCAGAACCTGCGCGCGGATATGGATGCAGAAGCAGATCGATCGGCTGCCCTTGGATCATGCCCTTGAGCAACACCGTGTGCTCCGTCTTGGAGCGGGCAGGCGGGGTCACCTCGCTTATCAGGCAATCTGTCGCCCCAAAGGCATCAAGGCGCTCGCTACTCCATGGACGGGGCAGGTGCAGCATCAGCGAATGACCCCGTTCCAAACGAATTGCCCAGATCCATCCTGAGCGGCCTGGCGTGAGTCTTCGATCGCCTGAGCGAGCGCCTCATCCTCCAGGTCTCTGGCCACGAAATCGCGGAGTTTGCTGAACGGCTCATCAAAGCTGTGCACTTCGAGCCCGCGCAACTTGGGGAGCAGTCTCATTTCCACCTGGTCTGCCAATGGCGCGTGCAGCACAGGGCTTCCGCCAATTAAGGGGTAATTGGCCACATAGGCTACAATCGCCTTCCCAAGTCGGTGACCAAAGGGACGCTTGAAGGCGCTCATCAGCTCAATCATGGTGTTGAGGCTGGACTGGACCAGTGGTTTCTCTTCAAATTCTTTCGAGTCGCGGACCCAGCTGTTCCAACGCTTCGCTGACAGCGCTTGTGGCTCAAGCAGCTTTTGCGAGACAGTGGCCGTCTTGAGTTTTTTAGGAGCGGCAAATCTTAACACGTTTGCACGGTCCACCACCTTATCGGAGAGGGATTGAGTGCTCTCGTCCTCGTTCATGGTGCCCGCGAAAAGAAGATTGTAGCCGGGGAAGATTCTGGGAGCCTCCCGACCCTTGGGCATTGGAATTTCCAGTTCAATTTCGGCGTCTTTGCGAAGCTCAGCGTTCCGAACGTTCGTGGCAGACGGTCGGCTCTCAAGCCGGCTGAGGAAGTCAGAGAAATAGTATTCGACACGCGCGAGGTTCATCTCATCGAGCAGAACCATCAGCATACGGTCCTGGAACTCCGTTTCTGGATTGTTCAGGAAGTCGAGCTGATATAGCGCCCTGGCCATGTCGGTCGGCCTGAAGCGCTTTTCGATGTAGTTGTAGAAGCCCATTAGATCCTGAGGGCTGTCCCACCTCGGCTGGACGGGAACCTGAAGGAAGCCAATACCCATCGCGGCTGCGTATTGTCTGGGGAGCTGGCTCTTGCCCGTCCCTGAAATGCCGGCGAGGACAGCCATCTGCGCTGTCTCGTTCACCTTCATCGCCGTATGGAATGCCTTAACAACCCTATCCGAGTAGTCGAGGCCGCTGTCCCATAGCCTTTGATTGACGTGCTTGAGTGCATCGGCCTCGTTTTCGGCCGCCCGATCTTTCCAATCCTTCATCCCCAGAAGAACGGGGGGCAACAGCTTAAGAGGCTGAAGTGGGTCCTCTCCTGTTGAACCAGTCTCGGTGCCGGCTGATGCAGCTTCGCCAGCCAATTCCTCCAGATGGGCAATCTTGGCCAAAAGTGTCGCTCTCTTATCCTCCAGCGACTCGACAGACCGTTCAGCTGAAGTGATCTGTGCCTGTGCGG
>JAIXSF010000134.1 GCA_027484835.1 Rhizobiaceae bacterium
ATGGTGCGTTTCGCAAAGGCCGGCAAACGTGTCGTCCGCCTCAAGTCGGGGGACCCGATGATCTTCGGTCGCGCGGGCGAAGAAATTGCCAGACTGGAAAGCGAGGGGATTGCCGTCGATGTCGTGCCTGGCATCACCGCAGCCGTGGCCATGGCAGCGTCGCTGAAGACCTCGCTCACCCACCGCGACCACGCCCAGCAGGTTCGTTTCGTCACCGGCCATTCCCGCAACGCGGACCTCCCGCGAAACCTGGACTGGCCCTCGCTCGCCAAAGCCAACCAGACATCCGTCTTCTACATGGGTGGGCGGATGGCAAGGCAAATCGAGCAACGCCTGAGCGAGAACGGCATGTCGTCCGAGACACCGGTCGTCGTCGTGTCCTCCGTCAGCCGCATGCAGGAACGCCGCTGGGCCGGGCACCTTGGAGGCCTGGCAGATGCCATGCAAACAATAGGCGTCGACGAACCTGTCCTGATCGGTGTCGGCGCAGTTTTCGGCAGGGAAGCCGAGGCCACGATTCTCAACCACGATCCCCGTTCTCGGGAAAAGAGGTTCGTGGACGTTTGACCAACGGTGCGAAAATCGCTGAGCAGTAGTGGCGCTGTTGCCCTTTTTGGGACGCCGGAGGTGGGGTTCCAGAAGGTCCCCAGCCAATTCCGCGAGACCCGGTGGTCCTGCACCATCTCCCCCGATGGTGAGCCGAATTTCCAGTGGTAGGTCCTCAAAATGGGAAAATTATCTAAAGTGGTGACTATAGCAGCGTGACGGTCGCTGAAAACTGGGTACCAGCTACAGACTGTAATTCGTAGGTCCCATCGAGTTGGCGAACTGATCCGTCTAAAAGACGTGTCCCCGTTCCAGACGAAACCGCACTTGGGTCAAAGCCCACACCTTCGTCGCAAATGGTAAGGACAGTTCTGCCCTGTTCTTCTGCTGCATTCAGAGAGACTAACAAGCGACCCTCATTGCCATCGGGGTAGGCGTATTTGATAGCATTGGTCACGACTTCATTCACCAGCAAGGCAAGCGCTGTCGCCTTGTCTGCTGAGACCGGTGTAGACTCCAGATCGTACTCCACACGAAGTTTTGCGTCATGTGCCGATACCGCGCCGGAGACTACAGCTCGGATCAGCTCTGCCGCATCAATTTGTGCATATTCATCGTGCTTATAAATCTGCTCGTGAACTGCGATCATAGATTTGATCCGACTGCTAAGCTTTTCAAAGCCCTCCGCACCACGCATTTGGAGCCGAACTAGTGACACAACAGATTGCAGATTGTTTTTCACACGATGGTGGATTTCCCGCAAAAGCATCTCGTTGGTCTCGAGCGCTTTGGCAAGTCGGGCCGATTGATGTTCTTGAGCCCTTAGCAGTTGCAGAATCCACCAACCAGCAATGGCAGCGCCGCCGATGATGATGATCGCGACTGCACCGAGCCTAAGCAGCGTCTGCCGAAACGGATAAGTGAGGAACTCGTAGTCCGCTGCAGCGACAGCTATGAATGGTGTTCCCTCCACCCGCCGATATGCAACCAGGCGCCTCACTCCGTCCATCGGCGATGCCGCTGCAAGATATGTTCCTGCAGGCGCTTCCTTCAGGTACTTCGTAAATAGGATGTAGCCCGACATGTCCAGTGTGCTATCGGGCAAGGGGTAGCGCGCGACCAGCATGCCGTCGTCGCGAACGAAGCTGACCGCATAATTCCCGCCGAGATCGACCGTCTCCCAAATTGGCCGCGTGATCTCGGCAGGAACGGACACCATTACCGCACCCATGAATCTGCCCTCTCGCATGATGCGGCGGCTGAAAACGAAAATCTGGTCGCCATTTAGGCGGCTGATCAAGAGGGAGGAGACATACTCTGTCTCTCCACCTTTTACGGCTGTAAAATAGTCCCGATCGGTGATGTCTACAGGCTTGATCCCAGGATCGGTCGAATAAAGGGTTCGGCCTTCGGCATCTACAACGTAGGCTTGAACGCCAATCGGCAAGCCTTGGGTCGCCACGTCCATATCACGAACATTCCCGTCGAACCTTAGATCTGTAGGGCGAAGTGCATCATCGATCCGGCGAACGGTCTGGGTTCCCATCTGATGAATCCAGGACACATGGCTTGCGACGATTTTTACAGAAGCGACTGCTCGTTCTTCGGCCCGACTGATCGTAGCGAAATAGGATTGGGCGGCCCATGTGCCGAGTATGGACAAGAGCGCGATGAGAGCTGCTGCCGTGGCAACTGCTGCAACCTTCGAAACTGGTCGGGTAGTTCCGTCCATTGTCACCGCCCATCCTCCCGCTGATGTCCGGTTGCCTGTGTGTGCGATAGCTAAAGACACGGAACACAAAGATCAACGGCAAACGGAACAATGCTCGATCGGGTACCGGGGCAAGATTGCGGAGGGTCTACTTTTGGGCCGTGCAATTGCGATACCATTCACGTGGACGGACCGTGGGCGCACAGCCTCCTCGCGGAGATGATTTCCGCTTTGCGCCTTCATTCAAGTCATTCGGCTTGTTCTAGTTTCACCTAAAAGCTGACATTCGCGGCGACGCGGATCTTTGGTGCTGTCGCGAAGTCAAACCTGCAGCGAAAGTGTTGCACCGCTCGTCGAGAGGACGCCCGCGTGATGCCATGCGCTCTCTTGGATCTGCGTGAGGCGTTCGGGTGCAGTTCCGATTGGGTACGTCTAACACACAGAGCTAAGCTTCGTGCCTCTGGCCTGCTGCCGGTTTTTCGGACACCGAGTTAGGCTAATACTACCTTGTCCTCAAATTCCATAGGGCTGAGGTAGCCCAGTGTCGAATGGCGACGCTTTGGATTGTAGAAGCGCTCGATGTAATCGAACACGTCCGCCTTTGCATCGTCCCCGGTCCTGTAGACCTTGCGAGCTGTCCTTTCCGTTTTGAGTGATGAGAAGAAGCTTTCCATCGCGGCATTGTCCCAGACATTGCCGGATCGGCTCATCGAGCATGTGATGCCGTGGTCGGCCATGAGACGCTGGAACTGCTCGCTTGTGTATTGGCTACCCTGGTCAGAATGGTGGAGGAGCGCATCCGGCTTGCCTCTGCGCCAGATGGCCATGATCAACGCATCTGTAACGAGCTGGGCTGTCATGTTGGTGTTCATCGACCAGCCAACAACACGTCGCGAGAATAGGTCGATGACGACGGCCACATAGAGCCAGCCCTCAGCCGTCCATAGATAGGTAAAATCGGCCACCCACTTCTGGTTCGGTCTTGCTGCCGCGAACTGTCGGTCTAGCACATTCGGCATGATGACCGGGCGCTCACCGTCGTCTTTCGGCAAGCCACGCCGTCTCGGCCTTGCTCTCAATGCATTGTCGCGCATGAGACGCTCGACGCGATGCAGACCACAGGAGAGGCCTTCGGCGAGGAGGTCGTGCCAGACACGCCGTGCGCCGTAGGTGCGGTCGCTATCCTTGAAGCTGTCCTTGATCTTGTCGAGCAGAGCCTCGTCATACCGGGCATGCTGGCTCGGAGAGCGGTTTAACCAGGCATGAAAGCCGGAACGCGATACACCCAGCGCTTCGCAGAGCCATGCCACCGGCCAGGTCGAACGGTGCTTTGCAATGAACGCGAACTTCATATCACGTCCTTCGCAAAGTAGGCGGCGGCCTTTTTTAAGATGTCACGCTCCGCCTTCAGCTTGGCCACTTCTTTCCGAAGCCTCTCGATCTCAAGCTGCTCAGGCTTCATCTGTCCCTGACCAGGAAACGCCTGTGCTGGGTCCGAACCATATTCCCTGACCCACTTGCGCAGGACATTCTCATGAACATCCAGATCGCGGGATGCCTGCGCAACGCCGACCCCACGCTCTCGAACCAATCTCACCGCCTCAAGCTTGTACTCGCGGCTGAACTTCCTTCGTTGCATTCATGCACTCCAGTTTCATTGGAAGCACCTTAACTCGGTGTCCAAGAAACCGGCAGCAGGCCA
>JAIXSF010000018.1 GCA_027484835.1 Rhizobiaceae bacterium
ACTTCTTCTTCAGGAGCATCCGGTTCTGCTCGGTCGGCTCCAGCAGGAAGCGCGCCATCATGATCTGCAAGGCGTAACCGGCCGCCATGACCTGGCGACCATCGGCAATCACAGCCTGTGCCTTGGCAAGCGGGGCATCCAGTTCGCCGAACTTGATCGTTGCTTCCTTCATCTTCTGCTGGGCTGCAAGACCGAGATAAGCGTTGAGCTGGGTGAAATTGCGCAGCTTGCCAGCGAGGTCGGTGATGACGGCCTCGGACTTGTCGTTGGCGGCAACAGCGGCCTTCAGCTCGCCGCCGATCTTTTCCAGCGTCTTGGCGGCCGACTGGTTGGCCTTGGGCAACACAGCAGCGAGCACCTGCTGGCGGGCCACGATCTCATCGACGCGGGCCGTGATCACGGCGAACTTTTCGTCCGGCGTCTTGGCCTTGGTGAAGGCGGAATTTGTTTCGGTCAGAAATGTCCCGGTACTGCGAATGCTCTCGGCGTCGCGCAGCATGGTCTTGGCGGCGGCATCATCTCCCTGGACAGCACGCTCCATGGTGGCCATGGCAGCAGTCACGCGGCCCTGGGCGACGACAACCTGTTTGGTGCCCTGCTGCAGCGTATCCACGAGCTTGGACTCGGCATCGTGCAGTGTCCACAGATCACCGATATGCATGAAGACCTTGTCGATCAGCTTGCCCGCTTCTTCCAGTTCTGCGCGACCATCGGCATCAGGCGCGAGTTGGGCAAGAGTGGTCTGGAGATCGCGTTTCTGCTGCTCGAGGCGGCCGGTAAGATCAGCCTTCGCCTCTTCGGTGGTGTTTGCGAGGAAACTCGTCATCGAGGCGGACACGTCGCGGAATCCGCTCAGCGACTGCAGCACACTGTTGGAAATCTCGATGCGCCCCTGAAGCAGGCCGGACGCGTAAAGCCCCGTGAAGCCGACAGCCGAAATGCTGATGACAAAGGGCAGAATGAAAATCAGCACCTTCGTCTGAATGTTAAAGCGGGACAATATACGATCGATGAACACGGTTGGTCTCCTCTGACATCGAAGCCAGCAAAACTGCGGTCATCGAGGTCCATGCCTGAATCGTGCCGAGCATGGGCAAGGAAGACTAATATGAACTTAATGAGACAGGTCGGGTTGAGGACAAAAGACGTGCCAAATCCGGTATTTCAAGGCGAGGAATGCGCCTGACCGATGATGCGAAATCTAAGCGGAACTTGACCCGCAGTATGGACAACCCCGCGGGCCGATCCTGTGCAGCCGGCTGGTCATCATGTTCCAGACTGACCCCTTGAGACTGCCGTCTCTTGCCGAGAAGTCATACGATAGGTTTGGAAAATCCTTGCAGTTTGGGCGCGGTACCTGACCCCTCCCATGCACCCAGATCCGCTGACCAACTGCCGGGCCAGTCGCCCGGCAGCCTGGAGGAGAAACCTCAGCTTGCAGCCTTGTGAGCGCCTCCCGCGACCGCCCCCGGACGGACATCGGTCCAGCCGAGGTCACCGGCATACTGCCAGCCCATCTGACCTTGCTCATCGAGCGCAAAGAGACTGAGCCAGCCGTTATCGAACAAAGCTCGCACCTGCGCATGGCGCTTCAGAATGTCGGTGATGGCCTCCTTCGGCGCCTCGACCGCGACCGTCAGGCGTAGCGGCTCGTGCACGAAATTCTCCCCGTCATGCACCGACTGCCAGGGAAGACCGGCGCGCAGGTTGCCGCCATTGCCCTCGACGACACCGATACCACCGACGACATTGTGCAGGAGCTTGTTGCCGGCACCGAACAGCGACGGCGCAACCGAAGAGCCGAAATATTGCAGGCTGATCCAGCTCGCGACGACCACTGGCGCCGTGAGGATGAGTTCGAGGATCTTGAAACCCTCGTCCTTCTTCCAGACATAGTCGTGCAGGAAGGCCTGCCCTTCCAGCGACCGGCCAGCTGTCCGGGCACGCGGAGCCGCAATGAAGGCACGGCAACCGGCAAGGCCGAGCTCTGGCCGGACTTCCGACCAGTCCTTGCTGCGCGCCATGACATTGTCGCCGGTCGCTCGGGGCAAACGCCGTGCCCGCTCGGCCCTAGTCAGGCCGCCCGCCTGGGCCAGCCACTGCCGGATGCGGACGATATCTTCAGGCGCGATATCGTTTTCCAGGTCGTCTTCAAACAACGTCACCGTGTCGGTTGTCGTGTCATGCAGGCCACCGAGGAAGACTGTATCGGCCGGGATGGTGATCCCGTTGGTGGCAAGCTTTTCGCGCACGGCGCGGTCGTTCAGCAGGTCGGCCAGCAGACGCGCGTTGACATCGCCCGCATAGCCGCCGCAGGCGCCACAGTGAAGGGCGCTGGCATAGGGGTTGTTGACCACATTGGCGCCATGGCCCGCGATCAGCACGAAGCGCCCGAAGGCTTCCGTCAGCGACATTGCCTTGAGGACGGTTTCAGCGACCACCGCTCGGGTATCGAGATCGAGGCTCGGTGCAAAGCGCGGCTTGGCAGCATCCGGCCGCTTGCCCTTGTGAAAGCCGAGACCGTCGCGCACCAGCTTGCCGGCATAAACAGGGCCCATCGCCTCGACAAAGGCGAAGGAGGAAACGGCGGCCAGCTTGAAACGCCCCCAGGCACGCACCGCGCGGGCACTGAAGCGCGCCTGCTGATCGGCGTCCTCGTCGTGATCCACGGCACTGCAGCTGAAGACCGATGGCTTCAGGAGAACCGGAAGACGATGCTCGGCAACGTCGGAGGCAAAGCCCTTGTGGCTGGCGCCGAGACCGAAGAAACCGGCAAAACCGAGCGTCCGAACGCCCGGATCGACGCTTTCGAGCGAGCGGCGGAAGACTTCCGAACGCACGTCGATGCAAAACGCTGCCTGCAGGACAGGCCGCAACTCGGTCACCTTGTTGGTCGACGGTGCGGCAAGGGTAGCCGCGAGCTTGCGCTGCGCCGCCCGCTCGGCCGCCGCCTGCAACACGCCGTCGGTAACGGTGTCGAGGTCGGCAGAGACGGGTTCGAGATGCTTCCGCCGCACCTGCTGCCAGTCCTGTTCGATCACGGCCTTGTGGCGGGCATAGAGTGCCTCTTCGAACACCAGCCGGATCGCCAGCAATTCGAGTGCGGTTGTATCCGTAGGTCCCTCGACCTCGGCCTTGAACTGGATGTGGCGCGCATACTGCGCCCAGCCGCCGAGGGTGAGCAGAAGCTGAGGGAAATAGGTGCCGGGGTCGGCGCCGAGGCCCAGCGACACGGCTGCCCGCTCGATAGCCCCGTGCGTGG
>JAIXSF010000379.1 GCA_027484835.1 Rhizobiaceae bacterium
GGAAAACAACAAGGCCGCCTGACGGCGGCCTGTTGACAATGTGATCTTGTCAGGCCGCCGGTTACCGGTAGGCCCAAAAATACGTGCAGGTGATGTTTGCGCGAATGTCGATCATGGCGCGTTTGATGCGCCAGATTGAATCGATTGTCAACGGGGCGTGGGTGTTCCAGTTTGATGATATGCTACGATTGGACAATGGCAGTTTGCGACCGCTCGACCTTTACCCCCGCCTTCGTCGTCAGCCGCTTCTCGAACCCCACCTTGGTCAGCAACAGATCCTTGTCGGCATAATGCACGACGTCGTCAGGCGACCGCGTGCCCACCACCAGATAGGTCGCCGGTTCGTCTGAGCGGTTCTCCAGCCGATGGCCGACCGCCACACCCGCCTTGAAGGTGGCGGCATCGCCAGGCCGCATCTCGGTCAAGGTATCACCCTCGTTGAGTATCACGGTGCCGGAGATGACGAAGATGAATTCGTCCTCCTGCTCGTGCCAGTGTTTGTGCGAGGAAAAGGAGCCCGGCGGCAGCGTTTCGAGAAAGGCGCCGAATTGCGTCAGTCCACCGGCATCAGACAGCAGCCGAGCGGAATAGGGGCCGAGTTCGGCATTCAATCCTTCGCCCTTGCCCTCTTCGAGTGGCGCATCTTGTGGACGGATGACAGGCATGGCGCGCTCCTCAATGCTCGTGTTCGCAGAGGCCGTGATCGGAGAGCGCCCGGATCACATAACAATCGCCCACCGTATGACAATCGGCATGCGAGACGATGCGGGCGAGTTCTGCCTCCAGCTTTTTCAGGCGCGCGATTTTTTCGCGAACCTCGTCGAGCTGTTCCCGCGCGATGTGATCCGCTCGCTCGCAGGGTTCTTCCGGGTGGCGGCTGAGCGTCAGCAGCTCCCGGATCGCCTCGATCGGAAAGCCGAGATCTCGCGCATGGCGGATGAAGGTCAGCCGCTCGAGATCGGTCTTCTCGTAGCGGCGCTGATTGCCCTCTGTGCGGTCGGGCGCTGAGATCAGCCCCATCTGCTCGTAGTAGCGGATGGTCGGCACCTTGACCCCGGCGCGCCGCGACAGATCTCCAATCGAAAACATGAAAAAACCTCTTGAACCTCTAGTCACTAGAGATCCTAAGGTTGATGCGTGACCACATCAAGACCTGAAGGAAATTGCAAGATGAGTGCTGCCTGCGGCCATGACCATGCCCCTTTCGACGGCATGTCCGACACCTACAAGCGCCGGCTCTGGATGGTGATTGCCATCAATGCCGCCATGTTCGCCGTCGAGATGACCGCGGGCCAACTCGCCCGCTCCCAGGCGCTGCAGGCCGATGCGCTGGATTTCTTCGCCGACGCGGTGACCTACGGCATATCGCTCGCCGTCATCGGCGCGTCGCTCAAGACCCGAAGCATGGCAGCCGCTGCCAAGGGGGGAAGCCTCTTCCTGATGGGGCTCTGGGTCTTTGGCTCGACCATCTGGCGCGTCTTTCAAGGTGGGGTGCCTGAAGCGCCGGTCATGGGGCTTATCGGCTTCCTGGCGCTGGCTGCAAATCTCGCCAGCGTTCTGCTCCTGATGTCCTACAAGGATGGGGACGCCAATGTCCGCTCGGTCTGGCTCTGCTCGCGCAACGATGCCGTTGGCAATGTGATCGTGATGGTCGCCGCGCTGGGCGTCTGGGGGACGGCCACCGCCTGGCCAGATCTGATCGTCGCCGGCATCATGGCGGGCCTGTTCCTCAGTTCCTCGGTCCAGATCCTCTCGCAGAGCCTTGCCGAATGGCGGGCCGGTGAGCCGACCGCCCCGTCCTCCTCCTGTGCCAGCTCGCATGACCCTGGCCACGGCCATCAACATGAGGAGTATGGCCACGATCACGATCACGCCCACGATCACAGACATGCCTGAGCGTTGACCGCAAAACGCAAGAAGGCCGGCCAGGCATCATGCCGGCCGGCCTTCTTGACCACGTCGTCGGATCAGAATTCCTGATAGGGCGAGGGGGCAATCTCATATTCGCGGTAGGCCGCCTCGATCATCTGGATCCGCGGGCTGTCTTCGCCACTGTCATTCGAAGGGCGATTGCCGATGTCGACGACCGCCTTGCGCGAGCCTTCCACGGTCCAGAGTGCCGAAGCAAGCTGGTTGGACAGAAGGGTGCTGGAAAACGTGCTGGCGCCGCTCGAACGGGGTGTGTTGGTGTTTGCCGTTTCGGGTGCAGCATCCTCTCCGCCGACTGTGCTGGGCACATAGCGGTTCTGGTAGGAGTAGCTGCTCAGGCCGCTTTCGATCCTCATGGCGGACACCTCGGTTGATGAATTAACCTTTTGTTAACCTTTCAACCTTGCGCGAAGCTTGCGCACCGTATCGCGTGACGACAATTGGCCCTTGCGCAACGAGGCGTCTGAAAGTACGCGCGCCGAATCACGGATTTTGACGATGGCTGTTTCAGGCATTGCCGAAACAATGCCCAAAACACACCCGTCAATGCTTCTAGAATGTGACCGGCGTCACCGCCTCACATCTTCCCTGCCACCTTGATCGCATAGGCATATTCGAACGCGACCTCTTCCAGACGCTGGAAACGGCCGGATTTGCCGCCATGCCCGGCGGCCATGTTGGTCTTCAAGAGGAACGGCCCGGCATCGGGAGCGGTGGCGCGCAGCCGCGCGATCCACTTGGTCGGCTCCCAATAGGTGACGCGCGGGTCGGTAAGGCCGGACAGCGCGATGATCGGCGGATAGGCCTTGGCCTCGACATTGTCGTAAGGGCTATAGGCCGCGATCCAGCGATATTCTTCTTCCGACTCGATCGGATTGCCCCATTCTGGCCATTCCGGCGGGGTGAGCGGCAGCGTGTCGTCGAGCATGGTGTTGAGAACATCGACAAAGGGCACGGCGGCGATAATGCCGGCGAATTTTTCCGGTGCCATATTGGCAACCGCGCCCATCAACATGCCACCGGCAGAGCCGCCTTCGGCGATGATCCGGTCATATGCGGTGAAGCCTTGCCTCACCAGGTGGTCGGCGGCCGAGATGAAGTCCTTGAAGGTATTGACCTTCTTTTCCATCTTGCCGTCTTCGTACCAGGAGAATCCCTTGTCCTTGCCGCCGCGGATATGGGCAATCGCATAGACGAAGCCGCGATCGGCGAGCGACAGGCAATTGGTGTTGAAACCGGCGGGGATGGTGATGCCATAGGCGCCGTAGCCGTAGAGCAGGCAGGGGGCGGAGCCGTCGAGCTTCGTGTCGCGGCGATAGAGCAGGGTGACCGGCACCTTCTCGCCGTCATGCGCCTCGGCAAAGACGCGGCGGGTGACGTAGTCTTCAGGCTTGTGACCTGAGGGCACTTCCTGGGTCTTCAGTAGCGTGCGTTCGCGCGTCGCCAGGTTGTAGTCGAACAACTGCGAGGGCGTCGTCATCGACGAATAGGAGAAGCGGATGACATCGGTGTCGTATTCCGCAGCCCCCTGCAGGCCCAGCGAATAGGCTTCCTCGGCAAAGGCGATCGAATGCTCTTCGCCGCTCTTGCGGTCGCGGATCATGATCACCGGCAGGCCCTCGCGGCGCTCCAGCCAGACGAGATGGCGGGCAAAGGCCATGTGGTTGAGGATCAGCCGGCCCGGCTCGTGCGGCACGACTTGCGACCAGTTCGCCTTGCCCGGTGCGGAGACTGGTGCCTCGACGATCTTGAAGTCTTTCGCGCCGTCGGCATTGGTCAGGATGTAGAAGACATCGCCGCCTTCCGTCATCGAATACTCGACCCCTTCCTCGCGCTGGGCGACGAGCACAGGCTCCGCCGTCAGATCCTTGGTCGAGAGCAGGCGATATTCCGAGGTCTCGTGGTCATGGATGTCGATGAAGATGAAGTCGTCGAGCAGCGAGCCGCC
>JAIXSF010000287.1 GCA_027484835.1 Rhizobiaceae bacterium
GAAGAAGACGACGCGTTCGAGCCCGAATACGCCGACACCAAGCCGTTGCGCGTGGCGATCGTCGGTCGCCCGAATGCCGGTAAGTCGACTTTGATCAACCGTTTTCTCGGCGAGGACCGTCTGCTGACCGGTCCGGAGGCCGGCATCACCCGTGATTCGATCTCGGTCGAATGGGACTGGCGCGGCCGTACCATCAAGATGTTCGACACCGCCGGCATGCGCCGCAAGGCCCGCGTGCAGGAGAAGCTCGAAAAGCTGTCCGTCGCCGACACGCTGCGCGCCATCCGCTTCGCCGAGACCGTCGTCATCGTGTTCGATGCGACCATCCCCTTCGAGAAGCAGGATCTGCAGATCGTCGATCTCGTGATCCGCGAAGGACGCGCTGCCGTGCTCGCCTTCAACAAATGGGATCTGGTTGAAGATCCGCAGGCTTTCCTCACCGACCTGCGCGAAAAGACCGAGCGGCTGCTGCCGCAGGCTCGTGGGATCCGGGCTGTGCCGATTTCCGGCCAGACCGGATATGGGCTCGAAAAGCTCATGCAGAACATCATCGACACCGACATGGTGTGGAACAAGCGCATCTCGACCGCCAAGCTCAACCGCTGGCTCGATGCAGTCACGACCCAGCATCCGCCACCGGCCGTGTCTGGCCGTCGTCTGAAGCTGAAATACATGACGCAGGTCAAGGCCCGTCCGCCGGCCTTCATGATTTCCTGCACCCGTCCGGGTGCCCTCCCGGACAGCTATGTGCGCTACCTGACCAATGGTCTGCGTGCTGATTTCGACATGCCGGGCGTGCCGATCCGCATCCACTTCAAGGCCGGTGAAAATCCGTTCGAGAACCGCAAGAAGCGCCGCTGACCGCGGCGCTATTCGATCGCGGGTGTCTGGCAGACGTCGGCTTCCTGCGGTCGGATGCCAAAACGCTGCCTCAAGCCCCGCTTGCGGCGCTGCTCCCTTGCTTCCACGACATTGTCGAAGAACTGCTGTGTTGCCGCTTCCCAAGAATAGGTCTCGGCCAGCCGTCGTGCTGATTGGGGCGATGCCTGAAGGGCCGCGATACAGGCGAGCTGCAGGTCATGATCGAGCGCGCCGGCATTCGAGCCGGACGGAATGATGTCGATGGGGCCGGTCACGGGGTAGCCGGCCACCGGCACGCCGGAGGCGAGGGCTTCGAGGATCGTGTTGCCGAACGTGTCGGTCTTTGACGGGAAGACGAAGACATCCGCCTCTGCATAGGTCTGGGCAAGATCCTCGCCATGCTTCATGCCGGTGAAAAGCACGTCCGGATAGAGCGCCTGAAGCTCGGCCCGGGCCGGCCCGTCGCCGACCACCACCTTGGAACCCGGCAGATCGAGGTCGAGAAAGGCGGGCAGGTTCTTCTCCACCGCCACGCGGCCAACCGTCATGAAAATCGGGCGGGGGAGGCCGAAAGGCTTTTCCGATTTTTCGCGCGGATGGAATTGTGCCGTGTCGATGCCCCGGCTCCAGAGGCAGAGATTGTTGAGCCCCTGTGCCGAGAGCTCGCGCCGGAGGCTCTCGGTCGCCACCATGCAGGCGCCGCCGCGATTGTGGAACCAGCGCACGAAGGCATAGAGCCAGGTGAGCGGCACCGGCAGGCGGGCTGCCACATATTCCGGGAAGCGGGTATGGTAGGTGGTGGAGAACGGCCGCTTGTTGCGCACGCACCAGCGCCGGGCCATCAGGCCAAGCGGCCCTTCCGTCGCGATATGCACATAGTCCGGCTGCAGCTCTTCGATCATTCGGCCGATGCGGCGCGGCGTCACGAGCGACAGGCGGATCTCCGGATAGGTCGGCATGGGGATGCTGCGGAACGGCTCGGGCGTGATCATCGAGACCTCGACGCCCATCTTCTTCAGTTCGCGATTGGTGGTCTCGATGGAGCGGACAACACCATTCACCTGCGGGTGCCAGGCGTCGGTCACGATGGTCAGTTTCGGCATGGCGCGCTCGCCCTCATCCGAACGGCCGCCGGAGCGGCGATTCTGCTTCTCAAGCTCTGGACGCCTTATGGGAGGGGAACATTACAGCTTGATGTCAGTCTAGAGACGGGCCGTTTGACATCCGCCGCCGAACCGGATTGCTTGAGGGCCGACCCGTCGATTCCCGCCTAAGGACGCATCCATGACCAAGTCTTCCGCCAAGGCCGCTCGTACCAAGACCGCCGATTGGTGGCGGGGAGCGGTGATCTATCAGGTCTATCCGCGCTCCTTCCAGGACACGGATGGCGACGGCATCGGCGACATCAAGGGCATCATCGAGCGGCTTCCCTACATCGCCTCGCTCGGCGTGGATGCGATCTGGCTCTCGCCTTTCTTTACATCGCCCCAGGCCGACATGGGTTACGACGTCTCCGACTACTGCGACGTGGATCCGATGTTCGGATCGCTTGCCGATTTCGATGCCATGATGAAGGAAGCGAAGCGTCTCGGCCTGAAGGTCATCATCGACCAGGTGATCTCGCATACCTCGGATCAGCATCCCTGGTTCAAGGAGAGCCGGGCGAGCCGCGACAATCCCAAGGCGGACTGGTTTGTCTGGGCTGCTGCGAAGTCCGACGGGACTGCACCCAACAACTGGCTCTCCGTCTTCGGCGGCCCCGCCTGGGAATGGGACGGGGTGCGCAAGCAATACTACATGCACAACTTCCTCGCCTCTCAGCCGGATCTCAACTTCCACAATCGGGAAGTCCAGGATGCGGTTCTCGATGCGGTGAAGTTCTGGCTGGAGCGCGGCGTCGACGGCTTCCGGCTCGACACCGTTAATTACTATTTCCACGACAAGGAGCTCCGGGACAATCCACCCCACGCGCCGGACAGCGAAGATGCCGGGCTGGACGCACCTGACGTCAATCCCTATGGCATGCAGAGCCATCTCTACGACAAGACCCAGCCGGAGAACATCGAGTTCCTCAAACGCTTCCGGGCGCTGCTAGACCAGTATCCGGATCGCACCACGGTCGGCGAAGTCGGCGACGGTGCACGGTCTTTGAAGACGGTCGCGGCCTATACGTCCGGCGGCGACAAGCTGCACATGTGCTACACCTTCGATCTTCTGGGTCCGGACTTCACGCCGAGCCATATCCGCCACTGCGTCGAGAGTTTTCAAAAGCAGGTCAAGGACGGCTGGGTCTGCTGGGCCTTCTCCAACCATGACGTGACCCGCCATGTCAGCCGCTTCGTGCAGCAGCCTCAGGAGCGGGAAGCCGTGGCCCGGCTGGCCATCTCGGTGCTTGCCACACTGCGCGGTTCGATCTGCCTCTACCAGGGCGAGGAACTCGGCCTTCCCGAGGCGGAGCTTGCCTTCGAGGATCTGCGCGATCCCTATGGCATCCGCTTCTGGCCGGCCTTCAAGGGACGCGACGGATGCCGCACGCCGATGGTCTGGGAGGCGGGCAAGACGCAGGCGGGCTTCTCCACGGCCAAACCCTGGCTACCGGTGCCGGCGGAGCATGCGACGATTGCCGTGGACGCGCAGGATAGCGACGATGCCTCCGTGCTCGCCCACTACCGGGCAACACTTGGCTTCCGAAAGGCGCATCCGGCACTGATAGATGGCGACATGGATTTTCTCCCGACCAACGAGGATGTGCTCGCCTTTACCCGCTCCAAGGGTGATGAGCGATTGCTCTTCGTTTTCAATCTCCGGCGGGGACCGCAGGAAATTGCGCTGCCGAAGGGGCAAGGCGCCCGCGAACTGCTCCCCATGCCGGGGCTGACTGGTACGGTGGTCGACGGCGAGATCCGGCTTGGACCGCTTGACGGCGTTTGCGTGAGGATCTGATGTCGGCGATTGTGGTCAGGCCTGCGACTGCCGAGCATCTCGACGCTTGGGCTTCCCTGCGGCATCAGCTCTGGCCGGAACTTTCAGTTGCCGATCACCAGGCAGAAATTCTAGACGCTCTTTCGCAACCCGACCGTCTTGCCGCGTTTCTCGGCATCGATCCGGCGGGCAGGGTCGTCGGTCTTGCGGAAGCCAGCGTCCGCACGGACTATGTGAACGGCTGCGAGACTTCGCCGGTCGCCTTCCTGGAAGGGATCATCGTCGATCCGCCCGTCCGTCGACAAGGCATTGCCGCTCGTCTGGTTGCTGCTGTCAGCGACTGGGCGCGGAGGCAGGGGCTTTCCGAACTCGCTTCCGATGCCGAACTGCACAACACAGTCTCCCATGCGATGCATGCGGCGCTGGGTTTTGAGGAGACCGAGCGGGTCGTCTACTTCCGAAGGTCGCTCTGACCCTTCAGCTTCCTTCATCAGGAATGTTCAGCACATGGCCGCAGGCCTTGCAGTGCACGGCATCCGCGTCATGTCGCTGCAATCCGCACTGCGGGCAGGGGAAGGTAACCTTGTAGGGTCTCACGATCGCCTGGGCCAATCGCACGAAGAGCGAAATGCCGATGATCATTGTTACGATCGAGGTCAGCTTGCCGAAGGTGCCGGGAAGCGTGATGTCGCCGAAGCCAGTCGTCGTCACCGTCGCCACGGTGAAATAGAGCGCATCGATAAAGCCGGTGCCGGCGTCTTCCGCATAGAAGAAGAAGGTGTAGACGAAGCCCGTCACCAGGAAGAGGAAGACGAAGAGATTGAGGAAGGCGGTGACGACATCCGTCTGTTCCTTCAGCCCCAGCCGATTGAGCATCAGCTTGAAGACCGGCCGCTGCGCTACGGCCCAGATGCGGGCGACGCGCAGGAAGGCGAAGTTGAACAGCAGATGCGGAAACAGCAATGTGCCGAGCACGAAGAGATCGACCCAGGTCATGGGCCGCATCAGAAATCCCTTGGTCGTGCGCGAGGCTCCCCACTGGGCCAGCATTTCGACCGCAATCCAGGCGGCGATGGCATAGTCCAGGATCAGGTAGCTCGGCCGGTCTCGGATGTAGGGACCGGCGAGGAAGAAGCCGATGATCGCGAGGTCGATGACCATCAAGGCGAACTGGAAGCGGATGGCCGCCGTGTCGCGGCCGTAATAGAGACGGGCGAGGCGCTGGCGGATGGTTTTGGGCGCTTGGCCTTCGGTCTCGAATGTCATGGAGCCTCATAAGTGTGCTGGTGGCATTGCAAGGTGGGCAGGATCTCGTCTTTGCCAGTACCGACAACGGCTTACCTAATTCCGGGTTCCGGACCGATCCAAAGACTGGTCCAATCCTCATCCAATCAGCTTGAACTGATCGACATCGACCATGCCCTTGTCCGAAATCTTCAGATGCGGGATGACCGGCAGCGGCAGGAAGGCGACCTGGAGGAAGGGCTCTTCGAGAGTCGTTCCAAGGGCATAGGCGGCTTGTCTCAAGTGGTGCAGCGTGTCGCGCACGCTCTCGTAGGGCTCAAGGCTCATCAGGCCGGCGACGGGGAGCGGGATCTCGCCGGTCACCTTGCCGTCCTCGACCACCACGAAACCGCCCTTGATTTCCCCGAGCCGGTTGGCGGCGAGCGCCATGTCTTCCTCGGAGACGCCGACGACGCAGATATTGTGGCTGTCATGGCCGACGGTCGAGGCGATCGCCCCCTTCTTCAGGCCGAAACCCTGGACGAAGCCGTTGGCATGGTTGCCGTTCTTGCCGTGCCGCTCGATGACGGCGACCTTGATCACGTCGTTTTCGAGATCGACGGATGTCTGATTGCCGGAGGTCGGCAGACGGTAGCGGCGGTGTTCGGTGATGATCTTGCCGGGCATCACGCCGATCACGGGCGTTTCGCCTTCGGCTACCGGTACGCCGAAATCGGCTGCCTTCACTTCCCGCGCCTTTACACTGTCGAGGCCGACGGGGGCGACAGCTTTGCGGCTGGCGAAGAGTTCGTCCGTCACGCGGCGACCGGCGGCGAAGACCATCCCGGCTTTGCAGTTTTCCAGGCTGTCGATGACGACGAGATCGGCGCGCCAGCCGGGCGCAACAAGGCCACGATCACGCAAACCGAAGGCGCAGGCGGCAGAAATCGAGGCGGCGCGGTAGACGGCGATCGGTTCGACGCCGTTCCGGATCGCTTCGCGGATCAGGTAGTCGAGATGGCCCTGTTCGGCGATGTCGAGCGGGTTGCGGTCATCGGTGCAGAGCGCCAGGAAAGGCGAGAGCCGCTCGGTCAGGATCGGCATCAGCGCGTGCAGGTCCTTCGACACCGAACCCTCGCGCACGAGAATATGCATGCCCTTGCGGATCTTTTCCAGGGCTTCGGCAGCACTGGTGCATTCGTGATCGGTGCGGATGCGGGCGGAGAGATAGCCGTTCAGATCGCGGCCCGACAAGAGCGGCGAATGGCCGTCGATATGGCCGTCCTGGAAGGCTTCGAGTTTCGACATGCAGATCGGATCCTTGTGGATCACGCCGGGGAAATTCATGAATTCGGCAAGCCCGATGACCTTGGGATGGTGGCGAAACGGCAGGAGACGCTCGATCGGCAGATCCGCGCCCGAGGTTTCCAGATGCGTCGCCGGCACGCAGGAGGAGAGCTGGACGCGGATGTCCATGATCGTTTGCTCGGCCGAATCTAGGAAGAACTGGATGCCCTCGGTGCCCAGCACATTGGCGATCTCATGCGGATCGCAGATCACGGTCGTAACGCCATAGGGCAGGACGCAGCGGTCGAATTCATGCGGGGTGACCAGTGAGCTTTCGATATGCAGATGCGTGTCGATGAAGCCGGGCACGACGATCTTGCCGGAGATGTCGATCACCTCGCGGCCTTCATAATTCTCGACGGTACCGACAATCGTGTCGCCACAGATCGCGATGTCGGAGGCGACCAGCTCGCCGGTGACCAGATCGAAGAAGCGCCCGCCCTTCAAGACGATATCCGCCGGCTCGCGGCCGGTGCCCTGGTCGATGCGGCGTGCGAGGTCGGTCATGCGGCGTCTCCGATTCTGTTGTTCCAGCCGCATTCTACCGGTTGGCAGAGGCGAAGGGAAACGGCCGGAATGGCCCGATGTCACGCGATGATTCAGCCACCCTTCGCCGTCACCTCTGCCTCGAAGCGTCCATCCACCGGCACGCCAAGTGCTACCGCCAATGCATTGGTCCGGTTTGCCATGGCGATCACCTGCAGGAGTTCGGCATGCATCTCGGGCGTCATACCCTTGGCCTTGGCGGAGGCGGTGTGGGAGTGGACGCAATAGGCGCAGCCGTTGGTGGCGGAAACGGCGATGTAGATCAGTTCCTTGACCAGCGGGTCCAGGGCGCCCGGCGCCATCACAGTCTGCAACCGATCCCAGATGGATTTGAGCTCGTCCGGATCATGGGCGAGCGCCCGCCAGAAATTGTTGACGTAGTCGGTGCCGCGTTTCTCTCGGATGTCATTGAAGACGGCGAGCGCTTCGGCGCTCGCCTCCTCATCGTTCAACAGGGGAAGAACTGCCATTGGAACGCCCGCCTCAGACCAGCGCCAGAATGCGGGCCGGTCCGCCGGTGCCGCGCTTGTGCTTCGGTGCGCCAACGACGATCGTCGCGCCCTTGACCGGAAGCTCCTCCAGGTTGTTCAGGCATTCGATACCGTAGCGACCGCCCGGCAGCCAGCTGTTGTGCACGGCAAAGTCCGCAGAATTGCCGGGATCGAGCGACAGCGAATCGACGCCGATCGCCGCCACATCGAGGGTAGCGAGCAGGTCGGTCGCCGACTTGGCAAAGCCCGGGAAGGCGAATTTGCCTTCGCCGTCGTTGCGGAAGGAGGGATCGGTCACCTTTTTCGCCCAGCCTGAGCGCAGCGCCACGACCGCACCCTTGGGGATCTCGCCATTGGCGCTGATCCAGGCCTCGACATCGGCGGCCTCGACGGTCGCATTGGCATCGTCCTTGGCCCGATCGGTGATGTCGATGATGGCGAGCGGTGCTACCAGCTGTTCCGGCTCGATCTGGTCGACACTCTTGCCGTCGGCGCTGAAGTGGAAGGGCGCGTCGATATGGGTGCCCGTGTGTTCGAAGATCGTCAGCTTGTGCAGCTGATAGCCGTTGCCGGCAAATTCCACGGCCCAATCATATTGGATGCCCGGCTTGCCGTCGAAAGTCGGGAAGGTCTCGTCATAGGCATGGGTCAGATCGACCACCTTGCTCGGGCTCGACTGCGCCAGCACGGGTTTGGAAATGCTGCCGGCGGCGACGGCTGCGCCCGCAAAGGCCATGCCCTTGAACAGCGAACGACGCGACAGCATGCTCTGCTTTACATTCTCGATCACGCAATGATTGCACATGTTTCTACCCTCTCCACGTGGATTTCCACGTCAGGAGAGTAGCCGATGGACAGGCATCGGCAAGGGGCGCACTTGGCGCGCTTCCGCGTCTGCGGAGAATGGTTTTCTATAAAATTGGTGGGGTATGTTGTGGCGTGATCATCCACCGGCCATGTCGAGCGATACTTCACGCAGCGGATCGCCGCCGTCGATGAGGAGCACCGCCTTCGAGGTAAGCGCCGCGCGAATGCGTGGTAGCGCCAACCGACCGGCCTCGGGGTGACGCCCATCGAAAGCTCCGACACGGATGGCGATGGCGAGATCGAAGGGGGCTTCATCGCCCGCAAGCGTGAAGTGTTCGGCTTCGACCTGCCGGAAGGCAAGGGCTGTCGGATAAGGCACCTGCGGGATAGACGCGGTGGCCATGGCGATCGCGGTCGCCGACCGGTCGATGCCAAGCACGAAGGCCTCGCCTTGCATGCGCTCGACGATCAGCCTTGCGAGCACGCCCGGCCCGCAGCCGATTTCCAGCACGCGCATGCCGGGATGAAGCGGCAGGGCCTCCGCGATCTCGATCAGACGCTTGGATGCCTTGACCGCCATGGCCCTCTCCTCAGTCCTTGATCTCCACGGTAAAGCCGAAGCGCATCGTGTCGCCGGCCGGCAGCGCCACGGTGAAGGGGCGTTCGACAAGCTCGGCCGTGCCGCCGGCATGGGCCGCCATCCCGTGCCAGGGCTCGACGCAGAGGAAGGGCGCGCCGGGCTTCTGCCAGAGGGCGACGTTGGGCAGGTTCTCGAATGTGAAATGGAGCGAGGGGCCGTGTTCGGCGGCAAAGGTCAGGCCTGTGCCCGCGCCTTCGGGGAAGACCAGGGCGTCGTTGTCGAAGAGCGCGTGGCTGAGCGCCAGCCGTCCCGCCTTGAAGGGGGAGGGCAGGCTCTTGCCGATCAGGCCCTCTTCAAGCTGGATCACGGCGGGTTCGGCGCCGTTGTCGAGGATCACGGTGTGCGGTTTGCCGTCTGCTCCCGGAAGCGGCCAGAGGAAGGCCGGGTGGAAGCCAAGGCCGAAGGGCAGTAGCGTATCGCCGGTGTTTTCGACCGTTGCCGTCACCGAGAGGCGGCGTTGGTCGAGGCGATGCTCCAGCGTCAGACGGAAATCGAAGGGAAAGACCTCACGGGTTTCCGGCGTGGAAACCAGTTCATGGCGACAGGCTGTTTCGGCCTGTTCGACGATCGCAAACTCACGCCGGCGCGCGATGCCGTGCTGCGCCATCGGATAGGTCGTGCCGTTGATTGCGAGGCGGTCTCCCGGCGCCTTGCCGACGATCGGAAAGAGGATCGGCGAGCGTCCGGTCCACCAGGCGCCGTCGCCATTCCAAAGCCAGTCTCGGCCATCCGTCGTCTTCAACGACTGCATCTCGGCGCCCAGCGTCGAGACTTCGACGGCAAGTTCTGCGTTGGCGATGCGAATCGTCTGGGCCATGGGTCATCCTCGTCTGTTTTGCGGCACCCTAGAATGATTGCCGCGAAAGTCGACGCAGATATGTCAGTCCGGGGTGCACCGCACAGGCAATGTGCTGCCTCAGACGATAGCGACGCGGTCGCCGAAGGGTGTGTCCTCGTCGAAATTCTGGGTGCCGATGCGCTCGCTCTCGCCGGAGAAGCGCAGTTCCTCTGCCTCACCCTCCGGTCCATCGTTGGACTCGGTTTCCTGACGAGATGTCAGCGTATGGTCGTCGCCAGGATCCTCAAGGGGCGATCCATGCTGTCGCCGCTCTTCCATGGCATGCTGATGTCGCGCTTCGATGTCGTGATTGATCTGCGACTGGCGGGCGGCCACCCAGGCATTATCCGCGTCCGAGCCTATGTTCAGGGTGTGGCCGACGTCCGTCGGGGAGGTCGGTTCACTGCGAGAGATGCGGCTGATGCGTTCGACCATCAATGTCTCCTGACGAGACCGGTCCGGGGTCCTGTGTCGACGACCTTATGTCATCGACACGGTACCAGCGGACTGTTGCACTCCATCGACCCAACCGGGTGAGCATCATGCGCAGCGGTTGCGGTCGTGCGACCGTCACACCGTAGATGGGGTCTTTTCCCATGGGTTCAAGCGATTGCCCGTGGCACCCCTGTCTGGGGCGTGCTCTGGCAAGCCCACACCACGTAGTTCATGCCTTAGCCTTCGCCACCACCGTCTCCACCGGCAGTCCCGTATCCCGCCAGGCGGAGAAGCCGCCTTCGAGGTGGCAGACATTGTCGAGGCCCATTTCCAGTGCGGTTCTCGTGGCAAGCGCCGAACGCCAGCCGCTGGCGCAGTAGAAGAGAAAGAGCTTGTCTTCGGCGAAAACAGGCTTGTGGTAGGGGCTTTCCGGATCGATCCAGAATTCCAGCATGCCGCGCGGGCAGGAAAAGGCGTGCGGGATCGCGCCTTCGCGCTCGCGCTCCCGTGGGTCGCGCAGATCAACGAAGACGACGGTGCTGACGCCGTGCAGGCGGGCAGCCTCGGCCACATCCACCGCCTCGACCATTGCCTCGGCTTCCGCCAGCAAGTCCTTGTAACCCTTCTTCATCATCGCTCCTCGCTTCGCCTCTGCAAGTTCCGTCATCCTAATCCGTCTATCCCGTGAGTCACGCGCACCCTTGGTCGAAAGGACGCTTTGTCCCATTGAAGCAGAGGGTTCGGCAGCCTAGTTTCAGATCATGGAGCCCAAACCCGATTCTGCCGGCCCGATCATCCTCTTTGATGCCGAATGCATCCTGTGCTCGGCCAACGCGCAGTTTGTCCTCAGCCAGGACCGCAAGAAACGTTTTCGCCTGGCGTCGATGCAGGGCGAGGTCGGCTCAGCGCTCTATCGCCACTTCGGCATAGATCCTACCAATCCTGACAGCATTATCGTCGTCTATGGCGAGCAGATGCTGCGTGACAGTGATGCGGTCCTTTCCATCTATGCCGGGCTCGGCTGGCCCTGGAAGGCACTCTCCGTCTTTCGCGTCGTGCCGCGCTTCATCAGGGATCCACTCTACCTGCTGATCGCCCGCAATCGCTACCGGCTTTTCGGCAAGCGCGACAGCTGCTGGCTGCCGGCACCGGAATATCGCGACCGATTGCTCTGACCGCGCCGCATGCGGCGAAACATTCCCCGTCCGCCGCCGTTGAGGCTCTCATGAAACATGCAATTGTCACAGGTGGCGCCGGCCTTATCGGCGCGGAACTTTGTACCGCCCTCCAGATGGCCGATTACGAGGTGGTGTCATTCGACATCCGCCTAGCGCCAGCCGGCATTCGGTCGATCCTTTGCGACGTCTCGAACGAGGCGGCGGTTGCCTCGGCATTTGCCGAGCTCGGATGGGACAGCATCGACCTGCTCGTCAACAATGCCGGAATCGCCAGCCCCGATTTCGGGCCGATCACCGATCTGTCGCTGGAGCAGTGGCGGATGGTGACCGACAGCCATCTGACCGCGGCCTTCCTGATGACGCGTGCAGCGGTCCCGCTGATGGACGAGGGGGCTTCCATCGTCAACATGCTTTCCACCCGCGCCTTCATGTCGGAAAAGAACACCGAGGCCTATGTTGCCTCCAAGGGCGGTCTGTTCGGGTTGACACATGCACTTGCCATCAGTCTCGGTCCTAAGGTCCGGGTGAACGGGATCTCACCTGGCTGGATTACCCGGGAGACGGACCTGAGATCAGAAGACCATGCCCAGCATCCCGCAGGCCGCGTCGGCCGTCCAGACGATGTTGCCAAGGCGGTGCTCTATCTGGCAAGCGCCGGCTTCGTCACCGGCGAGGTTCTGACACTCGACGGCGGCATGTCGCGCAAGATGATCTACGAGGAGTGAACCGACTCCCCCTCAAGGGGAGGGTGGGTTGCAACTACACCGTCCGCACAAACAAAAAGGCGACCCTTGCGGGCCGCCTTTTGCATGTCAGCGAACGCCGAACCTTACTCAGCCGAAACCGTCTTGCCGGCTTCCCACTTGTAGACGGCAAAGCTCTGCGACGTCAGATCGCCGGTTTCGCCGTAGGTCAGCTTGCCAATGGCGGTCGGGATTTCCGAGCCGTCCTTCAGGGCAGCAGCGACGGCTTCTGCGTCGTCGACGCTTTCGGCCTTGGTGATGCCGGCGGCGATCACTTCAACGGCGGCATAGGCATTCAGCGTGAAGGCTTCGGCCGGGATCGACTTAGCAGCAAGCGCGTCGACGGCAGCCTTGCTGTCGGCGTTCTTCAGGGCGTCGGCGGCGTTCGTGAAGATCGTGCCTTCAGCGGCCTCACCGCCGATGGTGACGTATTCGTTGTTCGACAGGCCGTCACCGGCGATCAGCTGGGCCTTCAGGCCCGCGTCCTGCATCTGGCGTACCAGAAGACCGGCTTCCGGATGGTAACCGCCGAAATAGATGACTTCGACGCCTTCGGCCTTCAGGCGGGTGACGAGGGCGCCGAAATCCTTTTCGCCTGCCGTCAGCGAATCCTTGAACACTTCCGTCATGCCACCGGCGTTGAGGGCAACCTTGAAGGCGTCCGCCAGACCCTTGCCGTACTGGCCCTTGTCATCGAGGATGGCGATCTTCTTATCCTTGTAGGCGCCGAGCACGAACTTGGCGGCAACATCGGCCTGCTGGTCGTCACGGCCGCAGGTGCGCAGAACCGTGGTCAGGCCGCGGGCGGTGAGGTCGGGTGCAGTGGCCGTCGGGGTGACCATCAGCACGCCGTTTTCGGCGAGAACGCTGGAGGCGGGAACGGCGACGCCAGAGGTGACGGGGCCGACGACGAAACGCACGCCTTCACCGATCAGCTGGTTTGCTGCGGAAACGCCCTGCTTCGGTTCGCCGGCATCGTCTGCGACCTTCAGGGTCAGCTGTTCGCCATTGACGCCGCCCTTCTTGTTGATCTCCTCGACGGCGGTTTCCGCGCCGTTCTTGATCTGCGCGCCGACGGCGGCCAGCGGGCCGGTAAGCGGCGCCATGAGGCCGAGCACGATTTCGGCACGGGCGGCGGGGGCGGCGGCGATCAGCGCGGCAAGAGCCGCGCTTGCGAAGAGTTGAAATTTCATGTCCTGCTCCTTGGGTTGGCGCGACCGATCTCTGTCGGTTTGCGTGCCATTTGGGTTCTTTTGTTGCTCCCCACGATCGCTTTAGACAAAAACGAAGGCAGACAAAAGACCTGAAGCTGTGGTGTGCGATCACGCCACAGCTTTGTCAGAGGAGTTCAGGACAGCGTGTCTGAAAGGGCCGTCGTCAAACGGTCAGTGCGTGGCCGCTGCGGTTGTCTTCCGCCTCGAAGCCTGCCTTGGCGGCGGCCGCATCCTGTTCCCGGCGCAGCGCGAGTTCGGCCATGGCGATCTGCTGCAATTCGAGAAGATCATTGCTGATCTGGGCGCGGCGGGCGGCGAGGCGTGCCTCATCGGCACGGGCAGCGGCGATCGCTTCCGGCTCGATGACTTCTGTGGACTGTGAAACTTGCGAAGATGCGTCTTTGCCGAACATGCGCTTGAAAAGGTCGACCACGGATTACCCCCCGGGACCTGATCCGCTCCTGCCACCTGCGACCTGATGTCGGTGATGATGCTTGCGAATCTGCTGCTGTCGTCGGTCGTCCCTGCCGCGGTCATCTGCGTCGGAAGCGAACGTGCGATTCCCTTGAGGATACGGGATGGCCAGCGAGCCGACAAGCCGAGCGACACGGGCGAGGTCAGCCTCGCGCAAGCCACGAAAAAGGCGGCCTTGCGGGCCGCCTTTCCGAAACAGTCCGAGGTTTGCCTCAGATGTTGTTCATCAGCACCTTGCGGAGCTTGTCGAAGAGTTCGTCGATCTGCGCGTGGGTGATGATCAACGGCGGCGAAAGCGCGATGATATCGCCGGTGGTGCGGATCAAGAGGCCGTCGTTGTAGGCGTTCAGGAAGGCATTGAAGGCGCGCTTCGTCGGTTCGCCGTCGATCGGCTTCAGCTCGATCGCGCCGATCAGGCCGAGGTTTCTGATGTCGATGACATTCGGGCAATCCCGGAGAGAATGGAGCTTCTCTTCCCAGTAGGGCGCGATTTCGGCCGCGCGGGTCAGGAGGTTTTCGTCCCGATAGGTGTCGAGCGTGCCGAGGGCAGCGGCGGAGGCGATCGGGTTGCCGGAATAGGTATAGCCATGGAAGAACTCGATCATGTGCTCGGGTCCCTGCATGAAGGCGTCATGGATCTCGGCGGTGACGAAGACCGCGCCCATCGGGATCACGCCATTGGTCAGGCCCTTGGCGGTGACCATGATGTCCGGCTTCACGTCGAAATACTGCGAGGCAAAGGGCGCGCCGAGACGGCCGAAGCCGGTGATGACTTCGTCGAAGATCAGCAGGATGCCGTGCTTGGTGCAGATCTCGCGCAGGCGCTGCAGATAGCCCTTCGGCGGGATCAGGACGCCGGTCGAGCCGGAGACCGGCTCTACGATGACGGCAGCGATGGTCGAGGCGTCATGCAGGGTGACGATGCGTTCCAGCTCGTCGGCGAGGTC
>JAIXSF010000234.1 GCA_027484835.1 Rhizobiaceae bacterium
AAGGACGGCAAGCCGACCCGCGTTGGCTTCAAGGTCGTTGACGGCAAGAAGGTTCGTGTGGCCAAGCGTTCGGGAGAAGTGATCGATGGCTGAGGCAAAGTATGAGCCGCGGCTCAAGGCCGACTATGTAAACCGCATCCGCAAGGCGCTGCAGGAGCAGTTCTCCTACGCCAACGAGATGCAGATCCCGAAGCTCGACAAGATCGTCATCAACATGGGCGTGGGTGAGGCAACTGCCGACTCCAAGAAGCCTTCTGTTGCAGCTGCTGACCTTGCAGCGATCGCCGGCCAGAAGCCGGTCATCACCAAGGCCCGTAACTCGATCGCTGGCTTCAAGGTCCGCGAAAATATGCCGATCGGCGCAAAGGTCACCCTGCGCGGCGCTCGCATGTATGAGTTCCTGGACCGCCTGGTCTACATCGCGCTTCCGCGCGTACGAGACTTCCGCGGCCTGAACCCGAAGTCCTTTGACGGCCGTGGCAACTTCGCCATGGGCATCAAGGAGCACATTGTGTTCCCGGAGATCAACTACGATAAGGTTGATCAGATGTGGGGCATGGACATCATCGTTTGCACGACGGCGACCAACGACGACGAAGCTCGGGCTCTTCTGAAAGAGTTCAACTTCCCGTTCCGTCAGTAACCGTAACGACGAGCGTAGAAGAGGAACTTCGATATGGCGAAGACAAGCGCAGTTGAAAAGAACAAGCGCCGCCGCAAGATTGCCGCGAGCCAGGCCGCAAAGCGTGCCGGTTTGAAGGCAATCATCATGAACCAGTCTCTTTCGATTGAAGAGCGGTTCAAGGCCACCCTGAAGCTAGCAGAACTGCCGCGCGATGGCTCCAAGACCCGTATTCGCAACCGTTGCGAAGTCACCGGTCGTCCGCGTGCATTCTATCGCAAGCTTGGAATGTCGCGTATCGCGCTTCGCGAGCTTGGCAACACCGGCAAGGTGCCGGGCGTTGTAAAGTCGAGCTGGTAAGGAGACGCCAATATGACGATGACTGATCCGTTGGGCGATATGCTCACCCGTATCCGGAATGGCGCTGCTCGACGCAAGAGCTCCGTTTCCACTCCGGCCTCCAAGCTCCGTGCCCGCGTTCTCGACGTTCTGCAGGCCGAAGGCTACATCCGTGGCTACAGCCAGGTCGATTACGGCAATGGCAAGTCTGAGCTCACGATCGAACTGAAGTACTACGAAGGTTCTTCGGTCATTCGCGAAATCGGCCGCGTATCCAAGCCGGGCCGCCGAGTTTATGTCTCGGTTAAGTCCATCCCGCAGGTCGCGAACGGCCTCGGCATCACCATCCTTTCGACTCCGAAGGGTGTGATGGCCGATCACCAGGCTCGCGAACAGAACGTTGGTGGTGAGGTACTCTGCTCCGTCTTCTAAGACGGGCAGGGGATCTCCATAGCGAACAGACAGGATAAAAACTATGTCTCGTATCGGTAAGAAGCCCGTTCCGGTTCCGGCTGGCGTGACCGCCTCTGTCGAAGGCCAGAAGGTCTCCGTCAAGGGCCCGAAGGGTGAACTTTTCTTCGTCGCAAATGACGAAATCTCCGTGAAGCTCGAAGACAACGCTGTTGTCGTACAGCCGATCAACGACTCCAAGGATGCTCGTTCGAAGTGGGGCATGTCCCGCACGATGATCGAAAACATCCTGAAGGGTGTTAAGGACGGTTACGAGCGCAAGCTCGAAATCAACGGCGTTGGTTACCGCGCGTCGCTTCAGGGCAAGAACCTGCAGCTGGCACTCGGCTTCAGCCACGACGTCGTCTATGAGCCGCCGGTTGGCATCTCCATCGCTGTTCCGAAGCCGACCGAAATCATCGTGTCCGGCATCAACAAGCAGCAGGTCGGCCAGGTTGCCGCCGAGATCCGCGAATATCGCGGTCCGGAGCCCTACAAGGGCAAGGGCGTCAAGTATGCCGAAGAGCGGATCGTCCGCAAAGAAGGCAAGAAGAAGTAAGGAACGCGCGAAATGGCAAGCAGAAAAGAAGCACTTGTTCGCCGTGCGAACCGCGTACGGCGTCAGATCAAGGCGGTGGCAAATGGCCGTCCGCGTCTGTCGGTACATCGCTCTTCGAAGAACATCTACGCTCAGATCATCGACGACGTCGCTGGCAAGACCCTCGCGGCTGCTTCGACCCTCGATGGCGGCCTGAAGGCCGAGCTCAAGACCGGCGCCGACACTGCAGCAGCAGCTGCCGTTGGCAAGCTGGTTGCCGAGCGTGCCGTCAAGGCTGGCGTGAACGAAGTTGTCTTCGATCGTGGCGCTTACATCTATCACGGCCGCATCAAGGCTCTCGCCGAAGCAGCTCGTGAAGGTGGTCTGACCTTCTGATCAAGAATTTTCACCCGGGCTTGCGCTCGGGTGAATTTCCGGCTTTAAGCCGGTCACACCGGATTCCACCTTGCACCGAAAGGGCAGGGTGGAACTTTGCGTAATCTGCCGATTGCACCCGGAAAAGAAAAAGGAAAAGGACAATGGCACAAGAAAAGCGTGGTTCGCGGGATGACCGTCAGAACCGTGAAGAGCGCGATAGCGAGTTTGTCGACAAGCTGGTCGCCATCAACCGCGTCGCCAAGGTCGTCAAGGGCGGCCGTCGTTTCGGCTTCGCAGCCCTCGTCGTCGTCGGCGACCAGAAGGGGCGCGTAGGCTTCGGCCATGGCAAGGCACGTGAAGTGCCGGAAGCCATCCGCAAGGCAACCGAAGCTGCCAAGCGCGAACTGATTTTCGTTCCCCTGCGTGATGGCCGCACACTGCATCACGACGTGAACGGCCGTCACGGCGCCGGCAAGGTTCTGCTTCGCTCCGCCAAGGCTGGTACCGGCATCATCGCCGGCGGTCCGATGCGCGCAGTGTTCGAAACCCTCGGCATGCACGACGTCGTCGCCAAGTCGACCGGTTCGTCGAACCCGTACAACATGGTTCGCGCCACTTTCGACGCCCTGAAGCATCAGGTGCACCCGAAGGACGTAGCAGCTCAGCGCGGTCTCAAGTACGCCACGCTTCAGGCTCGCCGCGCCGCTTCCGGCAACGCGTCTGAAGAATAAGAGGAGTCTGATCCATGGCCAAGGCTACGAAGAAGACTGAAGCAAAGACGATCACGATCGAACAGATCGGCTCGCCTATTCGCCGTCCGGCTGTCCAGCGCGCAACGCTGGTTGGTCTGGGCCTCAATAAGATGCACCGGGTCCGCACCCTGGAAGATACGCCTTCCGTTCGTGGCATGATCCGTGCTGTCCAGCATCTCGTTCGCGTCGTCGACGAGAAGTGAGACGGGGGAAGTCATCATGAAACTGAATGAAATCAAAGACAACGAAGGCTCTTCCAAGGAGCGTATCCGCGTAGGTCGCGGTATCGGTTCCGGCAAGGGCAAGACCGGTGGTCGCGGCGTTAAAGGTCAGAAGGCTCGTTCGGGCGTTGCCATCAACGGCTTCGAAGGCGGTCAGCTGCCGATCTACCGTCGCCT
>JAIXSF010000052.1 GCA_027484835.1 Rhizobiaceae bacterium
AGGCAGTTCTTGACGAGATCGCGCATGGTGATCTCGCCTTCGCCTTCGATGTTCGGCGGGCGCGTTTCAAGACGCACGACATGCGGCTGCTGCAGCTGCAGTTCGGCCGTGTCTTCGCAGGTGATGATGCGCTCGTCGCTGTCGATAAAACCGGTAAGGCAATTGAGAAGCGTGGTTTTACCAGAGCCCGTACCGCCGGAGATGACGACGTTGCAGCGCACGCGGCCGATGATCTGCAGGACCTCGGCACCTTCCGGCGTGATCGCCCCGAACTTGACGAGCTGCGCGAGATTGAGCTTGTCCTTCTTGAACTTACGAATGGTCAGTGCCGGCCCGTCGATCGCAAGCGGCGGGGCAATGACGTTCACACGCGAACCGTCGGGCAGGCGCGCGTCGCAGATCGGGCTGGATTCGTCGACGCGGCGGCCGACCTGGCTGACGATACGCTGGCAGATCGACAGAAGCTGCGAATTGTCGCGGAAACGGATTTCCGACTCGATGGTCTTGCCGCCCACTTCGATGAAGGTCTGGCCGGCCCCGTTGACCATGATGTCGGCAATGTCGTCGCGGGCCAAAAGCGGCTCCAGCGGGCCATAGCCCAGAACGTCGTTGCAGATGTCTTCAAGCAGTTCTTCCTGCTCGGAGATAGACATCGCGAAATTCTTGATCGTGATGATGTCGTTGACGATGTCGCGGATTTCCTCACGCGCGCTTTCGCCATCGAGCTTGGCAAGCTGCGACAGATCGATGGTGTCGATCAGCGCCGAGAAGACCTGGCTCTTGGTATCGTAATAATCTTCGGTCCGCGGTGGCTTTTTGCGGCTCGGTGTCTGCATCGAAGGCGGCGTGACCTGCTGCCGGTTGCTTGCTTCCGGGCTGCCAGGTTCGATCAGTGTGCTGGAGCGGGCCACAGGCGCGGCAGCAGCCGGCTGCGCCGGGATCGTGCCGATGCCCGCCCCGCCCTTGCCGAAACCGTCGCTTCCGCGTTTGCCAAACATGAGCTCTACCTGTTCCTGTTACCGTCTACTTCTTGCGGAGTTTCTCGAGGAGCGAACCGAGGCCCGCCTTCTTCGGCTTCTTGATCGTTGCGCGGCCCGTCACCAGATGCGCGAGCTGAGAAAATGTCTCGGCCGTCGGCGACTTGCCGTCGAGTTCCGAGATCATCCGGCCGCTGTTCGCGGCGGTCCCGAAGAGCTGCGCATCGAATGGAATGATCGCGACGGGTTCGAGCTCGAGCGGCTCGAAGAAATCCGACGGCGCGATTTCCGGCCGCTTCGGCATCCCCACCTGGTTGAGGATCAGATGCGGAGGCTTGTCCTGGGGCCTGAGCTTCTTCAGCGCATCGATCATGTTCTTCATGTTGCGAAGATTGGCGAGATCGGGCGCGCAGGTGATGACGATCTCGTCGACATCGGAAAGCACGGCACGTGTCCAGTCTGCCCAGGTATGCGGAAGATCGAGCACGGTAACGGGTGCGCTGCGCTGCAGGACATCCATGATCGGCTGGAAAGCGCCGCGCTCGTAGTCATAGCCGCGATCGAGCATGGAGGGCGCTGCGAGCAGCGAGAGGTTCTGCCCGCATTTCGTCAGAAGGCGGTCGAGGAATACCTCGTCCAGCCGCTCCGGTGAGAACACCGCTTCGGCCATGCCCTGGGCCGGATCCTGGTCGAAATCGATATTGGCCGTCCCGAAGGGAAGGTCGAGATCGGCGAGCACCGTTTCGGTCGAAAACAGAGAGGCGATGCCGAAGGCACAGTTGTGCGCGATGGTCGAGGACCCCACGCCGCCCTTGGCGCCGATGAAGGCAATGCTCCGCCCGAGCGGCTCAGCCTCCGGATCGACGAAGATCGACGACATCGCTGCCATGATGTCGGCCATGCTGAAGGGTGCAACGATGTATTCGGAGATGCCGCTGCGGATCAGTTCGCGGTAAAGCGCGATGTCGTTGTGTCGACCGACCACGATGACGCGTGAACTTGGATCGCAGACTTCGGCCAGCGGTGCGAGTTCGGCCATCAGTTCCCGAGGGCCCGCCTCGGTTTCGAGGATGATCAGGTTCGGGGTGGGCGTGGACGAAAACATGTTCGCCGCCGCGGCAATATTGCCGTGCGTGATGCGCATGCTGACGCGCGCCAGACGCCGGTCTGTCGCGCACTGCTCCATCACGCGGTAAACGGACTCGGTGACGCAGAACGCGTGCACGGAGATCCGGGGCAGGGGCCGCAGGCTCTCGACATCGCCAGCGATCACCGCTTCGGAAGCCCCGCGATATCCGTCATTGGTTTCGCCGATTTCGTAGTCGATCGCGTTCATGCTTTCATCCTGTCCTCTTGGACTGCCGTCGCATCACTGCGTGGAGGTGTCGCTGCCCTTGCGATAGAGACCGATGACCTGAGACCGGCGGGTCGCGTCGATCGGTGCCATGTCGCGCGGGGTCACGAGGTCCATCGGGTTGGCAATCTGGGCAGCGAGATTGCTCTGCGTCGCGCAGCCGAAGTTGTGGTAATTCTTGTTGCTGAAGGTGCTTTCCTGCAGATCCTCGGGCCATTCGCCGCAGGGATTGGTCATCGCCGTGATCGCCACATAGCTGAGCCGAACCGGAGCCGCGTTGCTGTTCGCGTCAGCCTGGTATGTGGTCTCGATGATGCGGTTCGACGGAACGCCACGGGCTGTCAGCACCTGGCGGATCTGCTTGCGCATGCCGGACGCTGCACCACTGTTCGGGGCGCCGTGCGGGATCATGACCTGAATGGTGCCGGTGGATGCGGCGAGGTAGTCGGCCGCAAAACCCGCGATCGAATCCTGCACGCTGACGGTCAGCCTGTGATCGCCGGAGGCGACGGGAACATCGAGTGAATGCTCGACCTCGCTCAGCATGATCGGATGGCGAGTGCGGTAATCGTCCGGAATGGCCGACGTTGTCGTCTGGTCCTTCATGCTGCCGCAGCCCGACAGGACGGCGACGGTGCCGAGCACCAGGCTGCCGAGAACAAAACGCTGGAACGAATGACGTGCGGATGCCATGGCTGGCCGACTTTCCCTGACTTGACGTGCCGAGTGTTTCATCACGATCCTCGCGCCGTTCACTTGTAGATGAAGCCAACCGCGCCATGGTACTGGCCGGCAGGTTCGTTGTTTTCGCGACGGCCGTAGACCTTGTTCACCTTGTTCAGGAAGAAGGTCGCACCGTCGTTCTCGGGGTTGAAGTTGTCATCCGGCCTCGACAGGGCACCACGGGCAACCGGGCGCACCAGATAGGGCGTCGCGATGATCACGAGTTCGGTTTCGTTGCGCTGGAAGTCCTTGCTGCGGAACAGGGTCCCGAGCACCGGAACCTTCGAGAGCCCCGGAAGGCCGGACATTGCCTGGCGGATATTGTCCTGCACCAGGCCGGCGATGACGATGGAGCCGCCCGAAGGCAGTTCAACCGTGGTCGATGCCTCGCGCTTGCGGATCGACAGATAGGTGTTGCCCGGAATCTGGTTCGCAATATTTCCGGTTACCTGAGAGCCTTCCCAGGTCGGCTCCGAAACATTGGTCTCGATCTGCAGGCTGATGCGGCCGGGCGCAAGCACGACCGGACGGAAGTTCAGTTCAATGCCGTAGTCGACGGACTCGGTTGTGCGTTCGATCGAGACGCCCTCGTCGTCGCTGGTCACTTCCTGCTGGCCGGCAATGCGGAATTCGCCACCGACGTAGAATTTGGCAGGTTCGCCCGAAATCGCGGTCAGGCTCGGCTCAGCCAGCGTGCGCATCACGCCTGCCTGTTCCATGGCATTGATATAGGTGTTGATCCCGAGCCCACCGATCCCGGCTGAAATCGTCGCGGTGCCCGTCGGGTCGATCGCATTGCCAAGGTTCGAGGGGTTCGCATAGCTTATGCCGGTCGAGCCGTCGGAGATGCTGCCGGAGAAGCCGAGCTGCTTCAGCACCTGACGGCTGACTTCCGCCACGGTGACCTTGAGGGTGACCTGGTCCTCGCCTTCGATGGTCAGCAGGTTGACGATCTGCGATGTCTGGCGCTGTTCGGCGTAGATCGCAACGGCACCGTCGCCACTGCTTTCGCTGGTCGCGGTCGTGTTGCGGGTGGTGGCTTCACCACCCTTCAGGAAGGCCTCGGCAAGGCTGGCTGCACGAGCCGCATCCTGCGGCGTACGCACCGAGCCTGTCAGCACGATATTGTCCGAAACGATTTCGACCTTGATATCGCTTTCCGGGATGAAGCGGCGCAAATTGGCTTCAAGACCGGTGATGTCGCGCTCGATCTGGATGTCGAGGCTGACGATCTCCTCGCCGTTCGCGCCGAAAATGAAGATATTCGTCTGCCCGACCATCTTCCCGAACAGGTAGATACGGCGCGACGAACGCGTGACGGCATCCGCCATCACGGGGTCGGCGACCAGGATGTCGTGCGCATCCGCCGGCAGATCGACAACGAGCGCCTTGTTCAGCCCGAGCTTGACGGCTCTGCGGGCACCAGGGCCGGCATTGGTGATCCGGAGCAATGTCTCCTGTGCAGCTTCCGCTGCCGGAAATGCACTGCCGTGAGAAGAGAAGGCGGTCGGTGATCCGGTGAAGGCCATCGCGAATACGATGCTGCCGGTCAGGGATACACGAAATGTTTGCATCAGGCTGGCCACGATGTGTCCCCACTCACTGCATGGAATTGGTTGTCGGAGAGTTCGTCTTGACGACCTCGCCAGACTTGATGACCTGAATGTTCGGCTGACCATCGCCGCCGCTGAGCAGATGCTCTGCCGCCGAGGTGTCTTCCTCCTGGGCGTCCGCGACCGAGCGCAGCGCAAGCGACAGGCGGTCCGCCATCTGCTGTGCCACGGCCATCACCTTCGTCTGATCGGGTGTCAGCTCCAGGGTTGCCGTCGTGCCGATGACGGACTTGGAGCCGTCCTGGGCTTCTTCGAGCTGCTGGTCGATGGCAAGCACGCGCACATTCGAGAGGATCGTCTCGGTGACGAAATTGTCTTCCGTCCCCTTGCGGACCATGATCACGTCGACACGGTCATTCGGCAGAATGAAGCCGCCGGCACCTGTGGCGACGGAAATCTCGGTCGATACGGCGCGCTTGCCGGAGGGCAGGAGCGCCGAGAGGATCCGCGACGAGGAATCAGCAATCTTTTCCCGACGAAGTGGCTCGCCCTCGAACACGGGCAGGCGCACGACGACGCCGTTCAGTTCGGTGAGCGCATCCGGTCGTGTGGAAGATGTGATGAAGCCGTCGACGATGCTGCCTTCCGGCCAGGGCATCCAGCGCATCGAGCTCTCGTCGAGCCTTGCGCCCACGGGAAGGTTCTTGGCCGAGACCAGAACCTCGACGGTCGGTTCCTTCTCGACAACCGCGTCCTGAACGATGACCGTTTGATTGCCGCTCAGCGACATGGCGAGGAGACCGGCCATACCGGCGGCCACGACAGCGACAGCAAGTATGATGAGACGGGCGGGTTTCATGATCGATCCTCGGGCGACGCAATAGGTTCTACCGCCAAGGTTGATCAGGAATTGGTATACTTATGGTTAATGACACCCTTACAATTACAGTTAACGCAAAGTTTCTGTCGTTGTTTTAGGGCGCGCTCTGGATGGCGGCGATCACCAGCGGCGAATTCGGATAGGCCAACAGTCCGGCAGCGCCGATCGCAATCGCATAAGGGATCTTCGTTGCGACCATCAATGTCTGGGGCAGCCTGAGCCCGACCGTGGCAAGCTTGTCCCAATTGACGCGCAAGAGGACGATGACGATCGTCAGCATGCCGCCGAGATAGCCGGTCAGAACCAGGAACTCGAAGAGGGAGTGGTTGAAGCCGAACCACAGCGCTGCAGCCGTCAGCAGCTTCGCGTCGCCGCCGCCCATGACATTCAGGGCAAAGAGTGCAAAGCACACCGAAAACACCAGACCAGCGGCTGCAAAGTGCCAGCCGAACTCGGCAAGCGACAGTCCGGACATCGGACTGATGAGCAGGAACACGGTGATCAGGACGACCGAAATCCAGTTCGGGATGGTCATCTCGAACAGGTCCGTGAGCGCCGCAATGGCGAGACACAGAGGCGGAAGCATAAGAACGATCAGTTGATACATGTCCACTCCATTCGCCCGTGATGCTAGTCTTGAAAAGTGAACAGTTGGAGAATCGTCCCGCTGCATCTCTTCAAAAACGAAAAAGGCCGCATCGCTTTTGCGCGATGCAGCCTGTTTGACTGGACTTCAGCCAGAATTAGCCCTTGTAGTTGAGCTTCTTCGAGATTTCGTTGAACTGGTTGTTCAGGGCGCCGCCCAGGGTCGTCGCGCCGGTGATGAGGGCGACCGAGATGAGCGCGGCGATCAGGCCGTATTCGATAGCGGTTGCGCCGGACTCGTCCTTGACGAAACGTGCAAAAAGCTTGGTCATGTTATTCTCCTACTCCGCGAGGTTGATCAGCACTGCCGGCAACTGTTTGCCGTTGCTCGGATGTAGCCAACCTAAACGGCGCCGTGTTGCCATCGCCTTAAGAAAAAGGGTTAGCAGATGGTGAA
>JAIXSF010000315.1 GCA_027484835.1 Rhizobiaceae bacterium
CGCGCCGTCGACCGCCCGGACAGGGAGCGAAGAAGGCTCCCCGGCTCGCTCATGCAGGGGCCTTCTTCAGGCGCGTACGCCCGGTCTGCGCGGTAAACACCAGCTTCTGAAGCAAGATGAACATGAACAGCAGGAACCCGATGGCGATTTTAGTCCACCAGCTGGAGAGCGTCCCGTCAAAGACGATGTAAGTCTGGACGAGGCCCTGCAGCATGACCCCGATCAGGGTTCCGAAGATGAAACCGTAACCGCCCGTCAACAGGGTCCCGCCTATCACCACGGCTGCAATCGAGTCAAGTTCGATGCCGACCGCCGCCAGCGGGTAACCCGCCGAGGTGTAGAGCGAATAGACGATGCCGGAAAGCCCGCCGAGGAAAGACGACAGCGCATAGATGCCGATCGTCACACGTCCTGTCGGAACCCCCATCAGCGACGCTGACGTTGCATTGCCGCCGATCGCATAGACATAGGAGCCGAAGCGCGTCTTGTGGGCGATGAAGCCGCAGACGAGGAAGGTTCCGAGCATCAGAAGACCGATGGCGCTCAGCCGTCCGCCGCCCGGCAGCCGGTAGTAAAGGCTCGAAATCGTGCGGTAGAACTCGTGGTCGATCGGGATTGAATCCTGGCTGAGAACCGAAGCGAAGCCGCGGGCGAGGAACATGCCGGCAAGTGTCACGATGAAGGGCGGCACCTGCAGGAAATGGATGACCGCTCCCATCGACGCCCCGAAGGACGCGGCAAAGACCAGAACGATCCCAAACACCGCGAGCGGATG
This sequence comes from Rhizobiaceae bacterium, assembly GCA_027484835.1. Classification (GTDB taxonomy): domain Bacteria; phylum Pseudomonadota; class Alphaproteobacteria; order Rhizobiales; family Rhizobiaceae; genus Allorhizobium. Next base: position 776 of record JAIXSF010000315.1, read on the forward strand.
AATGCCGACCCAGGAGATGAGAATGGCGGTGATCACGCCGGTCAGGCCAATCACGGCGCCGACGGAAAGATCGATGCCCCCGGAAATGATGACGAATGTCGCACCGACAGCCGCGATGCCCAGAAAGGCATTGTCGGTCAGGAAGTTGCCGAACACGCGGGTCGACCACATGCCAGGATACTGGAAGATGCAGATGGCATAGGCGATCACGAAGATAAGGGTGGTCGCGGCGAGAGGGCGATAACGCGGATTCATCGTGCCTGTCCCGAAGTTTGGCCTGAAGTCTGGGTCGGTGTCGTGGCCGGTGCCTGGCGCGGCCCGAATTTTCGACCGAGCGCCTGGGCGATACGGGCCGACTGCAGAACCAGGATGATGATGATCATGCCGGCCTTGACGATCAGGTTGAATTCCGGCGGGAAGCCCGAGACCAGAACACCCGTGTTCATCGCCTGGATAATGATCGCACCAAGCACCGACATCGGGATGGAGAAACGTCCACCGAGCAGCGAGGTCCCGCCGATCACGACAGCGAGGATCGCATCGAGCTCGAGCCACAGACCGGCATTGTTGGCATCGGCACCGCGAATGTCGGCCGCGGCGATGATGCCCGCCGTCGCCGCGCAGAAGCCACCGAAGGCGTAGATGGCGAGAATCACGACCTTGCTGCGCAGACCGGTATAGTTGGCGGCAGACAGGTTGGTACCGATGGCCTCGATGAACAGGCCGATAGCCGTACGCCGCATGACGAAATGCGCAACCAGCATGAGCACAATCGCAATGACGGCCGGCATCGGCATGCCGAAGACATTGCCCGTCCCGACAAAGATCAGCGCCTGGTCCGAGAAGGTGACGATCGAACCTTCGGTGATCAGCTGTGCCACCCCTCGCCCCGCCACCATCAGCACCAGGGTCGCAACGAAGGGCTGGATGCCGAGATAAGCGACAAGGATGCCGTTCCAGAGACCGCACAGGATGCCGATGGCAAGCGCTGCCACGAGCGTCACGACGAGCGGCTGGCCGGCCACCGCGCAGGTCGCCGCGACCGCACCTGCCACGGCCATCACGGCCCCCACGGAAAGGTCCACACCCTTGGTCGCGATGATCGCCGTCATGCCGATTGCGAGGATTGCGACCGGCGCGCCGCGATTGATCACGTCGATCAGGCTGCCGAACAACCGGCCATCCTGCCAGGTGATGTTGAAGAAGCCGGGAAAGACCAGCCAGTTGAAGAACAGCACGCCGGCAAGTGCCAGCAGCTGCGGGGAAATGATACGGGACATGGAAAGCCTTTTCATGCCTCGACCTCCGCCGGCTGGGCGGCAATGGTCTGGACGATGACGCCGGGGGTGATGTCGGCGCCATGCAACTCGGCGACCATCTTGCGATCGCGCATGACGACGACACGCGAGGAATAGCTGACGATTTCGTCGAGTTCGGACGAGATGACGACGAGTGCCAGCCCATCTTCACGCAACCGGCTGATCATGCGCACGATCTCCGCATGGGCGCCGACATCGATGCCGCGCGTCGGCTCGTCGAGGATGAGGAAACGCGGATCGGTGGCAAGCCAGCGGGCAAGGATCACCTTTTGCTGGTTCCCACCCGAGAGCAGCTTGACCGGCAGCTCGGCAGAAGCCGTGCGGATGTCGAGTGCCTCGATGAAATTGCCAGCGATCTCGAGTTGTTCGTCGCGGTTGAGCGCCTTGAACCAGCCGAGCCGCGCCTGCATGGCAATCACGATGTTTTCGCGCACCGAGAGGTCGCCGAAAATGCCGTCGATCTTGCGATCCTCCGGGCAGAAACCGAAACCGAGTTCGACCGCTTCACGCGGATTGCGAACCTGGCGGCTTGAACCGTCGATCTTGATCGAGCCGCTATCAGCCTGATCGATGCCGAACATCAGCCGCGCCATCTCGGTACGCCCGGAGCCAAGTAGCCCCGCAACACCGACGACCTCGCCGCGATGAATCTTGAGATCGAAGGGCTGGACGCTGTTCGAAAGCCCGAAACCGTCGAACTCCATCAGCGTCTCGCCCACTTCGCCCTCTTCGCCGAGAACATCGGGGTGATGGAAGGCGAGATCCTTGCCGAGCATCATGCGCACCAGGCTGGTGCGGTCGAGCGAGGCAATCGCCTGCGTCCCGACGAGCCGTCCGTTGCGCAGGACCGTCACGCGGTCCGACAGTTCGAACACCTGATCGAGGAAGTGGGTAATGAAAACGATGGCGAGACCGCGATCGCGCAGCTGCCGGACAATACCGAACAGCTTCTCGACCTCGGACCGGTCAAGGCTTGCCGTCGGCTCATCGAGGATCAACACCTTGCCGGAGAGTTCGACGGCGCGGGCGATCGCAATGATCTGCTGGACGGCGACCGAGAACGTGGAAAGCTCTGCCTTCACGTCGATGTCGAGGCCGTAGGTATTCAGAATTTCGCGGGATTCGCGCTCCATCCGCCGCTTGTCGACCAGACCGAAGCGGTTGGTGGGCTGCCTGCCAATGAAGAGATTGTCGATGACGGTCATGTTCGGCAGGAGGTTAACCTCCTGATAGACCGTGCCGATGCCGAGCGTCTGGGCCTGCTGCGGCGTGGTGAAGTTCACCGCTTCGCCGTCAAGGGTGATCGTTCCGCCATCCGGAATATAGGCGCCCGTCAGGATCTTGATAAGCGTGGATTTGCCGGCACCGTTTTCGCCGAGAAGTGCATGCACTTCGCCCCGGTGAAACGCGATATCGACGCCG
>JAIXSF010000296.1 GCA_027484835.1 Rhizobiaceae bacterium
CTCGGGAGGACTCTGTCAAAGCCGGACCCTACGCCCGGTCATCCTCGGGCCTGACCCGAGGACCGTCGCCGCCTTGCCAGAGAGACGCATGTAGCGGGAATAGACGCCGAACGGGGCGCCGGAAGGAGCCACATAAAACTACTTAGACAGGTTGCTTCTGGCGCCTCGTCCGAGACAAGCATGACCCGACCCGGAGGGAGCAATCCCGACCGGCGGCGAAGCTTGGGGTTTTTGACATCGACAGATCACCCTCCCCCTGAGTTGCCCGACACAGTCGGGCGTCGAAGGGCGAGGCCACAGGTTCAGCATCATAAAGGGATGCTTCGAGGCCCTCGCTTTGCGAGAGCACCTCGGCATGAGGGGCGAGGAATGCGCGGAGCCCATCTCCCCCTTGGTTGGGAAATGGGCCTCGCTCACGCAGGTCCCTCTTTCATTCCGATGAACGCCGCGTCCCAAAAAAGTCCGCCCTGCCCGGCCCGACGGTCCGGGCCGTCCAACGCTTCCTTAACGGCCTTGCGGTACATTACGATAGCTTAAAAGACTGGACGGAGACCAAGGCAGAATGTCCAAACCGACCTTCCGCTTCACCCATTATGACCTCAAGGACCAACGCGCCGGCACCATCATCGAGGTGACGCTGTCGGCCGTGAACAATGTCCGGCTGATGACGCCGACGAATTTCCAGCGGTTCAAGGAAACGCTCGACTACAAATATCTGGGTGGCGTGGCGAAGAAGTCGCCGCTCAACATCGTCATCCCGGAAAGCGGCCACTGGCATCTGATCGTCGATATGGAAGGCCATCACGGATTGGCCGAATCCAAGGTCAAGATGATCGCGGCCCCTGCCGTGCAGCCGAAGCAGAAGGCCTCCTGAGAGGCCTTTCCCTTCTCACCTTTGGCGATCAGCCCTTGCGCGCGGCAAGCACGGCTTCGGCCGCCCGCTCGCCGCTCAACAGCGCGCCGTGCACCGTGCCGAAAAACTCGAGGCTCGTGTGTTCGCCGGCAAGCTGCAGGCGCGGCGCGGAAGGTGCTGCGAGCGTCGCATGATCCTCGGGCACGGCGCTGATTGCTGGAAAGGAATAGGCGCCGAGCGCAAAGGGGTCCCGGGACCAGGCGTGGCGGACAATGGCTTTCGGCGCCCTCGCCTTCTCGCCGAACATGTCGCGCAGCAAGGCCGTGACATCGGCCGCAAGTGCGGCGTCATCCATGGCATCCACCGTTTCGGCATAGTCCCCGCTCGCGATCATGGTCAGCACCGGTGCATCATGGATCGGCACCAGGTTCAGCATGTCGGCAAAGCGGCCGCGCACTGGCCCGGCAAAGCCTAGAAAATGCGGATCCTCGGGCCAGAAGGCTTCGTCGAAGAGCACCGATACCTTTGACAGGCGGCCAAAGCCGATCGCAGCGATGGCCTTCACCTGCTTGTCCGGCAGCGGCGGATCGAAGACGAGACTGCCGCTTTTCAGAACGCCGAGCGGCACAGTCACGATGCAATGATCCGCCTTCAGCTCCGCCTTTGTCGTTTCCACCGTCACGCCATCGGCGGTGTGGAGGATGCGGCGGACCGGTTCGCCAAGCCGGACATCGAGGCCGTCGGCGAGATAGGCCGGCAGCATGTCGTAGCCATCGCGCAGCACGACGTCCGGCCCGTCAAAGACGTCGCCGCCATCGAAATGGAGGGCAGACAGCTTCGACAAGGGCGCTGCCAGATCACCCTCATAGACGTCGGTGAGTGCCCAGTTGCCGATCGGCTCCTTGAGCAGCACCGGGTCGATGATCTCGATCACGTCGAGCAGGGAAAGCGATGCGTCGCCATCGGCCTCTTCGGTTGCCTTTTCGGCAATGGTGTCGAGATCGTCGAGGACGTCGTCGAGCTCGAAATCACGCGGCTCGGTCCCGCCCGGCTCGAAGACCTGCCATTGCTCGTTGTCGATGAAGAAGGGGCTCGCCCCGGCTTCCGTCGCAAGTTCGGCTACCGGATTGCCATTGAAACCGTGAATGAAGTTGGCGCCGTGTTCGATGGGAACGCCAAGGCTGCGATCGGTGAAGATGCGCCCGCCGATCCGGTCGCGGGCTTCGATGATGATCACCTCGGCACCGGCTTCGGCAAGCGTTATGGCCGCGGAAAGCCCGGCCATGCCGGCCCCGACGACCAGCACCTTCATGCCCTTGCCCGCCCCCTCTGCCGCGGCAGCCGTGCCGGTTCGGGCCGCACGAGACTGAGCATGAGCGAGGCGCCCGAGCGGGCTTGCGGCAAGGCCTGCGCTCCCCAGCATCAGGAGCAGGCGACGGCGCAGGATGTCAGGCTGCATCGACCGCATGTCTGCTCTCGTGGTCTGATCCTGAGGCCATGTCTTCGGCAAAGTAGACCCGGCCACGCCCACCTTCCTTGGAGGCATAGAGGGCGCGGTCGGCATTTGCCATGATCGCCCGGGCATTGACGCCGTCTTCGGGGGCGGTAGCGACGCCGAGGCTGATGCCGACATCGACGACCGCGCCGCCGGTCAGGGTGATCGGCTGGGAGACGGTCGAAATGATCTGCTGGGCGAGCAAGGCAAGCCGGGGACGGTCGCGGAAGGCGTTGACCAGCATGACGAACTCGTCGCCGCCGACCCGTCCGACCAGGCCGTGTTCACCGACGGCTTTGCGCAGACGCTCTGCAACGGTCCGGATGACCTCGTCACCGGCAGCATGGCCGTGGATGTCGTTGACCGCCTTGAAGCGATCGAGATCGCCGGCAATCACCGCAAAGGGCGCATGGGCCAGCCGATCGGCGGCTTCGCTCAGCGCCTGGTCGAAGCGCAGGCGGTTTGCCAGTCCCGAAAGCGCATCCTTGTGGGCGAGTTCGCGGTTGCGCCGTTCGCTTTCCTCCAGCCGAACCGACAGCCGGGCGATCGACCGACCGAGGACGAAAGATGCGGCGAGCAGCAGGCCGCAGAGCAGGACGACCGTCGGGACGACGATGGTCCAGATCTCGGCGCCGGGAGTGAAGAAGGTCCAGTCGAAGCTGCCGAGCACCTTGCCGTCGACACTGATGACCGGCATCTGACCGTCGCCGTTGCGATTGAAGGAGAAGCCGACATATTCGAGCTGACGGTTGAGGTCGGCGACAAATTCCTGGTCGAGCGGCCGCGCCGAGACCAGGATCACCGGGTCGCCCTCGGGCAGGGCCACCTCGCCATCGTCGGGGACGATGGCCATGGCACTGACGAGCATGATGTCGCCATCGATCTCGGCAAAACCGAAGGCCGCGACGTGGTGGACCTCCGACGCCGGAACCGTGGCCTGACCATAACCGCCTTCTATCGTGGTGCGGTTTTGCTGGTGCCGGGCAATGGCAAGCTCGGCAATCGCCCTCAGATCCTCGCCCGGCGTCAAATCACGGGCAGTCAGATCCACTTCGTCCTGCCAGGCGGACATCAGCAGACGACCGCCAGGCCCGACGAGGAAGCTGCGCTCGTGGCCGAAATCATACCAGAGCGAGGAGACCAGTTCCTCGGTGACATAGGAGGCGCGGAACTTCAGCGTGATGTATTTGACCGACCGGTCCCAGCGAGCGAGACCAAGCTGATCGCGGGCCAGCAGGGTCTGCCGATCGCGGATGACGTTGTCGAGCAGTGCGAACTGCTTCTCGATCGCGATGTCATCGGCCTTGCGCGAGGCAATGTAGCCCAGGAAAAACAGAGACAGCGCCGACAGCGTGATCAGGACGAGCGCGAAGACACGCACGAGCGTCAAAAGCCCGAAGCGTCGTTCGGGTGCCTTTGTTGCGTTCAAGCCTGCAAGATCCGCCACTGCTCATCCCTGGTTCCGTTGATGGTCGGGGAGAGTAAGGCACTGCCCTTAAAAGCAGCTTAAGCGAAGATTACGATCTTTTGATGCAGGTCAGCCGCCGCTCCGCTCGCGGCGAAGCTTCGCCCACCAGTCGAGCCGCTTCTTGATCTCGCGTTCGAAGCCGCGTTCCGGCGGATCGTAGAAGGTCTTGCGGCCCATCTTTTCAGGGAAGTAATCCTGGCCGGAAAAGGCGTCCGGCTGGTCGTGGTCGTAGAGATAACCCTCGTTGTAGCCTTCCGCCTTCATCAGCTTGGTCGGGGCGTTGAGGATGTGCTTGGGCGGGAGAAGCGAGCCATGCTCCTTGGCCGCCCGCATGGCGGCCTTGTAGGCGACATAGACGCCGTTCGACTTCGGGGCGGTGGCGAGATAGACGCAAGCCTGTGCCAGCGCGAGTTCGCCTTCCGGCGAGCCGAGATAGTCGTAAGCATCCTTGGCGGCGTTGCAGACGACCAGCGCCTGCGGGTCGGCAAGGCCGATATCCTCGACCGCCATGCGCACCAGGCGACGGCCAAGATAAAGCGGGTCTTCGCCGGCATCGAACATCCGGCAGAGATAGTAGAGGGCGGCATCGGGATCCGAGCCGCGCACCGCCTTGTGCAGCGCGGAGATCAGATTGTAATGGCCGTCCTGGCCCTTGTCGTAGACGGGTGCGCGGCGCTGCACGATGCGGCCGAGACCCTCGGTATCGAAGACTTCGCCTTGACGCGCCGCACGCCAGACTTCTTCGGCCAGCGTCAGCGAGGCGCGGCCATCGCCATCGGCCATACGGATCAGGCTTTCGCGGGCGTCGGCGTCCAGCGGCAGCGGTTTGGCTTCCGTCTCTTCGGCGCGCTTCAGAAGCGTTTCGATGCTGTCGGCATCATGCGGCTTGAACGTCAGCACCCTTGCCCGCGACAAAAGAGCAGCGTTGAGCTCGAAGCTCGGATTCTCGGTTGTCGCGCCGACGAGGATAACGGTGCCGTCCTCCATGACCGGCAGGAAGCTGTCCTGCTGGGCGCGGTTGAAGCGATGGATTTCGTCGACGAACAGCAGGGTCTGGCGCCCTTCCATCCGCCGCAGCCGGGCACTTTCGAAGACCTTCTTCAAATCGGCGACGCCCGAAAAGATCGCCGAGATCTGCTCGAAGGCGAGACCGGCCTCGCCCGAGAGCAGCCGGGCGACGGTGGTCTTGCCGGTGCCCGGCGGACCCCAGAAGATCATCGAGCCCAGGGAGCCGGAGGCAATCATCCTGGCGAGCACACCATCCTCGCCCGTCAGGTGCTCCTGCCCTGTCACTTCCGACAGGTTTTTCGGCCGCAGGCGATCGGCGAGCGGACGGCGCTCGGCCATTTCCTTCGACATCTGCGGCGCGAAAAGATCACTCATCGGAAGATCTGCCGGATGCGCTGGCCGTCACGTTCGATCTCGACGCGCCAGAAGCCTGGATCGCTCTCGGCAACCTTCTGCAAATCGTCGACCGAGTTGATGGCCTCGCCGTTGACGGAGACGACGATGTCGCGCGGCGCAAAACCGAGGCGAGCCGCCGGCGATCCACGGACAATTTCGGTGACGACCACACCGGTGACCTCGGAGGCCATCTTGAGTTCATAAGCAAGGCGCGGCGAGAGATTGCCGGCACGGATGCCCGCGAACGGGCTGCGGCCTTCGATCAGCTGGATGTCGCGCGGCCGGGTCTCGGGGGCGGAGGCGAGCTGCAGGGCAATCGTCTCTTCGCGGCCATCCTGCTGCACGGTCAGTTCGGCAGTCTTGCCGAGACCGGCTGTCGTCAGGCGATAACCCAGCGCATCGGGATGCTCGACTTCGACGCCATTGACTGCCGTGATCACCTGGCCGGGCTGCAGGCCGGCCTTTTCGGCTGGACCACCTTCAACTACGCGGACGACGAGGGCGCCGCGCACGGTCTTCAGCCCCAGCGCCTCGGCCACATCGGATGTCACGGGGTCGAAGCTCGCGCCGATATAGGGACGTTCGAAGGTGGCATCACCCCGGTCGGCGGCATCGAGGAAGACGCGGACAAGATTGGCGGGGATCGCAAAACCAACGCCATTCGAGCCGCCGCCCCGCGAGAAGATCGCCGTGTTGATGCCGATCAGCTCACCATTCATGTTGACCAGAGCACCACCGGAATTGCCGGGATTGATCGCGGCATCGGTCTGGATGAAGAAGCCGAAATCGCCCTCGGTCACCTGATTGCGCGCGAGTGCCGATACGATTCCCGAAGTAACCGTCTGGCCAACGCCCAAGGGGTTGCCGATGGCGAGAACGAGATCACCGACCTCGGTTGCATCGGAATTGCCGATCGGCAGCGTCGGCATCACTTCGTTGGTCTCAAATTTCAAGACCGCCAGATCAAGGCGATCATCCTTCAGCACGACCTTCACCGGGAATTCCCGACCGTCGGCCAACGCCACCTTGATGTCATCCGCACCATCAATGACGTGGTTGTTGGTGACGACGACGCCATCGGCCTCGACAATTACGCCCGAGCCCAGAGAGGACTGCTTTTCCGTGCGGTTCGGCATGCGCTGGCCGAAGAATTGCTCGAAAAAGGGATCGCCGGCAAACAGGCTGGAGCGGGTCTGCACCAGACGCTCGGCATAGACATTGACGACCGCACCGCGCGCCTGCTTCACGAGCGGCGCAAAAGACAGCTGCATCTCGATCTGGCTTTTCGGCAGCGTCTTGTCCTGCGCCATGGACGGCGACGAAAACGGCACGACCAGAGCGGCGATGACGGCAAGGGGTTTGAGGCAGTCGAAATGCGGCATGCGACGATCCTTCATGCGATATGGACGTTCTAGTCCCGGTTCGTGCGCCGGCAAATAGGCAGAACCAAGGAAGACCAATCGCAGATGGGGATAACGACGGTCCGGCTCAAGTCCTGACGGTTTCGATGATGCGCGTCATCAGGCCATGCAGCTCGTCGCGGTAGCCGGTGCGGGCCGAAGGGGCCGATTCGTTCGAGGTCATGGCAACCGTGAGGCCAAGGCTCGGGGTGATGTAGAGCATCTGGCCGCCATAACCCCAGGCATAGTTCACCTGCTCTCCGCCCATCTCCTTCAGGAACCAGGCATAGCCGTAGCCATCGCCGTTGAAGACAGAGTTGGTGCGGCGGATCCAGCTTTCGCGGATCCAGGCCTCGGAAATCAGCCGTGTGCCATCTTCCGTCACACCACCCCTCCGGTAGAGTTCGCCAAAGGCATGCAGCGATCGTGGCGTCATCGCCATCTGATTGCCGCCGAGATAGTAGCCCTGGGGATCGCGGTCCCACGAGCCGATGCGGAAGCCTTCGAGCGGCTCCAGCCACTCGCGGGCGAGCGCCAGCGTCGGCTTGCCAGAGACCTTGGTGAGGATCACCGAGAGGAGATGGGTAGAGGCGGTCGAATACAGCATGCCGCCGCCCGGCTCGTCGACGAAATCGGCGGCCAGCGCGAAACGCGTCCAGTTGCGGCTCGCAACCCAGCGGCCGTAATTGGGGCCGGACATGCGATCGAGGCCGGCTCGCATGGACAGGAGATGGCCGATGGTGATCTTCGACAGGCGCGGATCTGGATTGGCGGGAAACTCCGAACGCAGCACCGTCTCGATGCGCTGGTCGACGCCTTCCAGCAACCCCTTGTCGATGGCAATGCCGACGAGAGCTGAGACGACGCATTTGGATGCCGACTTGATGTTCGTCGATCCCGTCAGCGAGCTGTTGCCATAGGCACGTTCGCCGAGGGCCTCGCCATTTCTCGTCGCGATCACGGTCTCCAGCGTGTCCAGCCGGCGGGCGTCCTCGAGCAGGGTCGCGATGCGCGGGCGAAGCGCGTCGAGGTTGACGGCTGGCGGAGGTGCCGGGGCTTCAGCCGATTGCGCTAAAGCGCGAGAGGTCGAGATGATCGGCAGGGTGGCCATGGCGGCCAGGAGGGTTCTTCTGTTCATGGTGGTCAAGGTAGGCATTGCAGCGGCCAATGACAGGACCTTTTGCGGATTTTCACCGGAACGTGAGGGGCTGGGATGCGTGGACTGCATGGAACGATGCGGATATCGAGGGCGTTGCTTTCGAAAGCCAAATCCGAGAGGTGACCATGTCCGATACAACCCAAAGCGCGCGCGCCATCCTGTTTGCACTTCTGGCCGGCCCCGTTTTCGCAGGCGCGTTCCCTGCTCACGCGGCAAGCTTCGATTGCCAGAAACCCGACCTTGCCGAGGACGAAACAGCCATCTGCCAGACACTGTCGCTCAACGACATGGATGTGAAGATGGTTACCACCTTCGAACTTCTTTCCGGCCTGCTGGCGATGGGCGCGCGGGGTGAATTGCAGGACCAGCAGATCGAATGGCTAACCAAGCGCGGCGAATGCAAGGGCGACGTCGCCTGCCTGACGGCCGCCTATACGGCGCGGATGGCACAGCTCGCGACGGTCTATGAGGGTGTGCAGCGGCCGAAGTGACGGGTGAGCCAACAGCCGCGCAGAGTAAAGGTATTCACCTAACTGCCTGTTTAGCGACGTTTTTGCGCGTCGCATTTATGGCTCCCCGATGGCTTCCGTATCCGCCTCACCTCCCCATTCGGAAAACGCTTCGAGCGAACGGTCGGACGCGGCCCGCGGCTGCTCATGCTGGGCAGCCTCACTCTCCGTCCCCTCCCCCAACCACGCGACAAACGCCTTAACCGCCGGCCGTTTTGCTGCGGCCGGCGCGACCGTGGCGTAATAGGCGGTGCCGAGATCCAAGGCTCCGTCGGGCCAGGGCTTCAGGCTTCCATCCGCGACGAGGGTGTCGGTGATCGAGCGCCAGCCGAGCATCAGGCCGCGGCTGTCGAGCGCTGCCTGCACCGCCTGGACATAGTTGTCGAAGACGTGAGACTGGCCGCGCGGTTTGGGCAGGCCCCGCCTGCCGAGATAATCGGTCCAGCCTTCCCAATGACGCGCCTCGACCGTGCGGACATGGATCAGCGGCGCTGCGTCCAGACCCTCACCCTTGGCCAGCAGGCTCTCCACCAGCGCCGGGTGACCAACGGGACAGACGATTTCGGAGAAGAGACGTAAGGTCGTGCCGTCCGTCCAGGTGCCTCGACCGTAGCGCAGGACAAGGTCTGTCCCGGGCCAGATCTGCGGCAGGTCGGTGGGCGGTACCTGCACATTGACGAAGAGGCCGGGATGGCGGGCGTAGAAATCGCTGAGGCGCGGCATCAGCCAGTGAGTGGCAAAACCCATGGTGCAGGCGACGGTGAGGCGCTGATCCTCAAGGCCCGTGCTGGTGCGGATCTCCTCGATCGTATCGGCAATCAGGTCCAGGCCATCGCGGGTGGCGCGGGCAAGCTGCTGGCCGGGCTCGGTGAGCCGGGCCGGCCGCGTCGACCTATCTATCAGGACGGCGCCGACATGATCCTCCAGCGCTTTCAGGGCCTGTGTCACGGCGGGCTGGGTGACATTCAGGGCGCTTGCCGCCTCGCGCATCGAACCGAGCCTGGCGACGGCCTCGAAGGTGGTCAGAAGGCGCAAAGGCGGCAGACGGCTCAACTTAACCTCCAGCTTAACTCAGCATAAGCATAATCACTCTGGTCTCGCCTGCAAAGTCGGATGATGATCGTCAAATCCGATCTTCTCTTCCGCTGTCCAGACTTAAGGAAACGAGCGATGAACATGCATGTTGCGACCGGGGCCGTCACGCTTGCCGAGAAGGGGCTGCACCTGCCGCTGGCCGAGGGCGGGCAGGCCTATTTCAACTACTACTGGCTGCGCGACAATTGCCCCTCCTCCTTCGACAGCGCGACGCGCGAGCGCAGCTTCGACA
>JAIXSF010000347.1 GCA_027484835.1 Rhizobiaceae bacterium
ACCGGCACGATCTGGGTCATTGGCTCCTACCACAACATCTTCCGCGTCGGCGCGACGCTGCAGGATCTCAACTTCTGGATCCTCAACGACATCGTCTGGCGCAAGACCAACCCGATGCCGAATTTCAAGGGCCGCCGTTTCCAGAACGCCCATGAAACCATGATCTGGGCTTCGCCCGATCCGAAGGCCAAGGGTTACACCTTCAACTACGATGCGCTGAAGGCGTCGAACGACGACGTACAGATGCGCTCCGACTGGCTGTTCCCGATCTGCTCGGGCGGCGAGCGGCTGAAGGGCGATGACGGCAAGAAGGTCCATCCGACCCAGAAGCCGGAAGCCTTGCTCGCCCGCGTCATCATGGCGTCCACCAAGCCGGGCGATATCGTGCTCGACCCGTTCTTCGGCTCCGGCACCACGGGTGCTGTCGCCAAGCGTCTCGGCCGTCATTTCGTCGGCATCGAGCGCGAGCAGGACTACATCGATGCGGCCTCCGCCCGCATTGCAGCCGTCGAGCCTTTGGGCAAGGTCGAACTGACGGTCATGACCGGCAAGAAGGCCGAACCGCGCGTCGCTTTCAACGTGCTGCTCGAAGCCGGCCTCGTGAAGCCCGGCCAGGTTCTGACCGACATCAAGCGCCGCCACTCCGCCATCATTCGCGCCGACGGCACGCTGACGGCGAACGGCGAGGCAGGTTCCATCCACCGCGTCGGCGCCCGTGTTCAAGGGCTGGATGCCTGCAACGGCTGGACCTTCTGGCATACGGAGGAAGAGGGCGCGCTGAAGCCGATCGACGACCTGCGCTCGGTCATCCGCAGCCGCATGGGCGGACTGGAATGAAAAAACGGCTCCGGCGCGTCTGAAGCGCCGAAGCCGATTTTCTTCAATATTAGAATAACTTCACATAACTGTGATCAGTTTCGAGCAAGTCGAAGCTCTTAAATCCGGCTGCATTCGATCCCTCGGGATCGATCTGGCGCGGGCAGGGGTCCGCCAACTCCACCCGCGCCAGCGCCTCATTCTCAGCCCTTCACGCCCAGCGCGTCGAGATCCGCCTTCAGCTTTTCCGCTCCGGTAAAATGAACCGCCTGCCAGCCGGCAGCGCGCGCCCCTTCGACATTCGGCAGGCTGTCGTCGATGAAGAGGGAATGGGCGGGCGACAGGCCGAAATCCTTCGCATGCCGCTCGTAGATCGCCACGTCAGGCTTGATCAGACCCACCTCGCCCGAGACCGTCACGCCGCGTGGCCGGTTGAGGAAGGGATACATCTTGCGCGCCTCGGAAAATGTGTCGGCGGCGAAGTTGGTGAGCATGGTCACGTCGCGGCCCGAATCGATCAGCCCGGTCATGATGGCGACGCTGTCGTCATAGGCGTGAGGCACCATCTCGGCCCAGTATTTCCGGAAGGCGCGGATATGCTCTTCCTTCTCTGGGAACTGGGCAATCAGCAGCGCCTCGGCATCCGCCCAGCTGCGACCGCGATCCTGCTCGATATTCCAGTCATGGGTGCAGACGCGCGCGAAGAAGTCCGCCCGCTCGTTCGCGTCCGGGATGATCCGCGAAAAGGGTAGGTTCGGATCGTAATGGATGAGCACCTTGCCGATGTCAAAGACGATATGGCGGATTTCGGTCATGTATTAGCCCTTGAGTGTTGGAAAGGCGGTTGGAATAGCCGCTGCAATTGCCTTCTTCATGACAGTCGGCAGCGCTTCCCCATCAAGTTCGGTGACCGGCACCCAGAAACCGTGATCGCCGGCAGGGCGATCGATCGGCCCGACGCGGTAGATCGACAGCCGAAGCTCGAAATGGGTGAAGACATGGGCAATCGCGCCCGCCGGCTGCCAGTCGGCCGGGAAGGGGGCGGCTTCCACCCCCGTTTCCCCGTCCTGCCGTGAGGTCCAGTCCGTCGTCGGCACCTCCGTCATGCCGCCCAGCAGGCCGCTTTCCACCCGTTTGCGCAAAAGAAGCTGCCCGTCGCGATTGACGGCAATGAAGGCGGCCCCCAGCCGCACCGGCTTTGCCTTCTTCGCCGCCTTGACCGGAAAACGTTCCGGCTCGTCGGTCGCGAGCGCCAGACACGCGTCGTTGAACGGACAGAGCGCGCAGGCCGGGCGCTTCGGCGTGCAGATCGTCGCACCCAGATCCATCATCGCCTGGGCAAAGTCCCCCGGCCGGTCGGTGGGCGTGAGTTCCGCCACCTTCGCCTTCATCTGCGGCTTTGATCCGGGAAGCGGCGCCTCGATGGCAAAGAGCCGCGAGATCACCCGCTCGACATTGCCGTCCATGACAGCCGAAGGACGGTTGAAGGCGATCGCGGCGACCGCAGCCGACGTATAGTCGCCGATGCCCGGAAGCGCGCGCAATCCCTCTTCGGTATCCGGAAAGACGCCGCCATGCTCTGATGCCACGGCCTCTGCGCATTTCTTCAGGTTGCGGGCGCGGGCATAGTAGCCAAGCCCCGCCCAGGCCGCCATGACATCCTCGTACGGCGCCGCGGCGAGATCCTTGACCGTCGGCCATCGCGCAATGAACTTGGCAAAATAGGCCTTCACCGCCGCAACCGTCGTCTGCTGCAGCATCACCTCGGACATCCAGATGTAATAGGGATCCGGCTTCACACCGCGCTTGGCCGCACTGGGAGAAATGCGCCAGGGCAGCTCCCGGTGATGTCGATCATACCAGGAAAGCAGCATCGGTGCTGTCGGTCGTGTCAGGGCTTTGCTGGGGAGTGTCACGCCGGCCATTTGCGAAAGGAGGGGAGGATGGACTATATCTGGCCAAAGCAGCCGCCCGATCAAGGGCCGATGTGAAGGATCCCCAGCCGCCATGGCCACGTTCAAGGGCGCAAACCAGATCGCCGAGATCGCCAACGGCATCGTCGACCCGGTGCTCGCACGCCGCGCCGGCATCAACACGGCGCTGCTCGGCTCCTGGGAAGACATCGTCGGCGAGGGCTTTGCCGATTGCACCCGGCCGGAAAAGATCGCCTGGCCCCGCCGCTCCGATCTGCCTGAAGACGGTGGCCACCGCCCTGGTGTCCTGACGATCGCCTGCGAAGGCGCCCGCGCGCTGTTTCTCTCCCATGCCCAGGGGGAACTGATTGCCCGTATTAACGGCTTCTTCGGCTATCCCGCGATTGGCCAGGTCCGCATCGTCCAGAAGCCGGTCTCGGTTGCAAGCACCAGGCCCCGTATACGCAAGCTCGAAGGCGAAAAGGCAAAGCGGCTGGAAGCGATGATGGAGGGGATCGAAAACGAGAACCTTCGCCGCGCCGTCGAGCGGCTCGGCACAGCCGTGCTGCAGGCCAAGCGCAAGTGAGCGGCGCATCGCGCGTATCTGTCCATCCCCATTGAAAAACAGGGTTTTCCAGCCGTGAGCCGCCCTTTGTGAAAGGGGGCGTCGGCCAAGTTTGGGCCGATCGCCGGCGTCGCGTTGCTCCGCTCCGTGGCCGGGTCTACCACTCGTCAGAGCGATCTTCGCCATCGCATCGACTTGGCTCTACCCCGCAGGAAAACCCGTGAACGTTCACAACGCCGCTCCCGTTCCGGATCGCAAGGTCGCGATCGATCCTGCCTTGCCGCACCGTGCCGGACACGTCGCCGCAGCGCCGGCTTCCATGCCGCTTGTCGCCCCGGTTCTCTTTGCGATCATCGCCGGGATCGACGGCCTCGGCACCAGCATCGCCTTTGCCGCGCTGATTTTTGCCGGTCCGCTGGCAGCGGGTTTCGGCATGGGGGTCGGCGTCATTCTCCTGTCGAGCATCATCATAGCGCTCTTTATTGCGCTCCGCAGCCGCTATCCCTCCAGCATCGGTCAGGTGCAGGAGGCGAGCATCGCCATCCTTGCCACATCGATTGCGGCGGCAGCCGTCCATCTCGATGCGGCGCCAGACGACGTGAAGGTTGCAACTGCCTTCGCCATCCTCGGAACGAGTGCCGTTTTGACGGGAGCCCTCTTCTGGATCTTCGGCCGATGCCGTTTCGGGCGGCTGGTGCGGTTCATGCCTTATCCCGTCGTGGCGGGTTTCCTTGCCGGGTCCGGCTGGCTGCTGATCCAGGGAGCCGTCATAATGATTGTCGGCGAGCGCAGCGCGGTCGAACTCTTCGTCCGTCCCGAGGGGCAACAGGCGCTTGCCAATCTTTACGTCTCGATCGTTTTTGCCGTGGTCATGGTCTTTGCGCTCAGGCGCTCCACCAGCCCGCTCACCATGCCGCTCGTGATGCTCGGCGGTGCTGGCCTCTTCTATATCCTGCTTGCGGTGATTGGTGTCGAGGCCGGTCAGGCAAGGGCGCTGCAATGGCTTCCGGCCATGCCGGCCGGCCAGGGCTTTGCCTTGCCGCAGCCGCTCGAGGTTGTGGCGATCGCCGATTGGTCCACGGTCCTGCTTGCCGTCCCCGCCGTCATTTCGGTGGCACTGCTCGGCATGGTCGGCCTTCTCCTCAACACCAGCGGCCTGGAAGTCGCGACCCGCCAGGAAATCGATGCCGACGCCGAGCTGCGAACCACGGGCGTTGCCAATGTGCTGGTCGGCGGTCTTGGCGGTGCGCCCGGTTTCACCGGCCTGTCGATGACGCTTCTCGCCAACCGCATGGGCGCGAAGGCTAGATCGGTCGGCATCGCAACGGCCGTGATGCTCGCTTTGATGCTGCCCTTCGCCGGGCAGCTTGCCGGGGCCATGCCGACCTTCGTCGCTGCCGGGCTGATGATTGCGCTCGGTGTCGAGCTGATCCGCGACTGGCTTTGGCAGTCCCGCCGCCAGCTGCCCTTGATCGAATGGCTGGTGGTGCTCGCCATTCCGCTCGGCATGATCGCCTTCGGCTTCATCGGCGGCATGGCGCTCGGGCTCGGCCTGTCGATCGTCACCTTCGTCTACAACTACGCCCGCCTCTCGGTCATTCGGGTCAACGCGTCCTTGCGCGAACGCAAGAGCAGCATCGACCGCCCGCCGGCGGAGAACAGCCTGATCGAGTTGGAAGGCGAGCAGGTCCAGGTTCTGGAGCTTCAGGAGTTTCTGTTCTTCGGCACGGCCGAACAGGTGGTGGAAGCGATCCGCGGGCGGCTTCAGGACCGCACGCGCCTGTCCCTGCGGTTTGTCGTGATCGATTTCCGCCGGGTCAGCGGCATGGATGCCGCCGCCGCCGCAACCTTTGCCAAGATCCGCAACCTGCTTGCCGGCAGCGATGTTCAGTTGATCCTGAGCAGCCTGTCTCCCGACATTCATCAGGCGCTGGTAAGGAACGGCATCGATTTTGCGAATGATCCGGTGGTGGCCAGCGAGCGCGACCTCGATCACGCGCTCGAGCGCTGCGAGGAACGGCTGCTGTCCGCCATCAGCCGCGAAGAGACCTGGCAGGACGTCGAGGATTATCTGGCACAGACGATCGGTCCCAGCACGCGGCTGAAGGACCTCGTTGCCTCGATGCAGGAAATCCGCCTGCAGCCGGGTGACCGTTTCATCCGGGCGGGCGAACCTGGCGACGATCTCTTCCTGCTCTGGACCGGTCGTGCCAAGGTCGAGGCCGTGCTCGGCAACGGCAAGCGGCTCCGTTTGAGAACAGTCAAGCCCGGTGTCGTCCTGGGCGAGATCGCCATCTATCGTGGCGGCCCGCGCACGGCCGATGTCGTCGCCGAGCTTCCTTCGACGGCCTACCGCTTGGCCCGCCGCCAGCTGCGTTATCTCGAACAGGCCGATCCGGAACTCGCGCTCCTCGTCCACCGCCTCTGCGCCACCACACTCGCCGAACGCCTGACCATCGCCAACCGCGTGGTCCAGGCGCTGCACGAGTGAGAGAGCTTACTTGCTGCTTGCGGTAAACACGCCGTCCCATTCAGCCGGAGCCGCTTCCGGCAGTGTAGAGAGACGCTGCTGATAGAGCAGATGTGTGCCGTTCAGCGGATTGTCCCCCATCGCCAGCAGTAAAGCGAGCTCTTCGCGGGCCACGCCGAGATCACCCGCCTGCCAGGCTGCAATGAAGGCGTTATGGCGATCGAGCAGCTTGACCTGATCATGTGCCACGCCGTCAGCCACGCCCATGAGCGCATGCAGGGTCACCGGCGCCTGCCGGCCGACCACGCGAACCCTGTCGACTTCCGCAAACAGAAGACCGGTCGTCCTCCCCCGTACTTCTTCGGTGACGAGGATCGAGACATCGTAGAGTTTGGTCATGCCCTCGACCCGCGAAGCAAGGTTCACGCTGTCGCCGAGGCAGGAATAGCTGAAACGCTGATCGGAGCCGAGATTGCCGACACAGGCCATGCCTGTGTTGAGACCGAGGCCGATCTTGAGGCTCATGCCACGCTCGCGGTTCAGGCGCTCCAGCGCTGCGACCATGTCGAGTGCGGCAAGGCAGGCCTTTTGCGGATGATCGGCAATATCGAGGGGTGCGTTCCAGAAGGCCATCACCGCATCGCCGATATACTTGTCGATCGTCGCCTCCCGCTTCAGAAGCACATCGGTCATTGGCGTGAGGAAGTTGTTGAGCAGGCCCGTGAGCTCGGTTGGCGTCAGGGTCTCCGAAAGCGTGGTGAAACCCCGAATGTCGGAGAACAGGATAGTGAGCTCCCGATCCTCGCCACCCAGCGTCAGGCCCTCCGGGTTTTCGGAGAGGCGCTCGACCAGTGTCGGCGAGAGATACCGCCCGAAGCTCTCCCGCACGAAACGCTTTTCGCGGTGTGTCAGCATCAGCAGAAGTGGCAGCGCCGTCAGCAAGACTGCGCCGAGACCGGCAAGCGGCAGCAGAGGGTCGAAGAGTGTGAGAGCACGTGAAAAGGAAAGCCACGAGCCGCCGACCACCACGCTCGCGAGCACGATGGCGAGCATGACCGACAGGGAAGGGGTGGCGGTCGCCAGAACCACCAGGAGAACCAGTCCGGCCAACACCGCTGCCACCCGTTCGGCCCCGATGATCCAGTCCGGCCTTTGCAGGAAGACGCCGCTCGCGATCTGGTCGATGATCTCGGCATGCACCTTGACGCCGGCCATAGCGGGATCGACGGGTGTCGCCACGATATCGCGCAGGCCGACTGCACTCGTACCAATCAGCAGGATGCGCCCCTGGATCTGGCCTGCAAGCACTGCAGCCTTGGCCGGATCGAAAAGGTCAGCGGCAGAAATGACGGGCATGTTCGGCAGACCGGAGTAATAGATCCACATTTCGCCGTCGGCCGATAGAGGCACATCAAGAGCCCCGACCCGCAAGTCCGTGATCGCCGAACCGTCTTCGCGTCCGGCAGAGCGCAGAACGAAGGAGCCTTCCTGCTGGGCAATCCGGAGCGTCTCGATCGACAGCGCCGGATAAAGCTGATCGCTGCTCCGGGAGATCAGCGGAAAGCTGCGGATAATGTTGTCGGGCGACGGCGGAAAAGAGAAGTAACCCATCGCCGTCGCCCGGTCGGTGAGCAGGGGCAGGTTGGAAAGAGAACCGGAATAGGGCACGAGCCGCTCACGCGGATCAGGCCCGACGAAGGAGAAGCCGGCTTTCGGAGCGGGTGCCGGTGCCGAGGTCTCATTGCTAAGTGCAATGCCAAGCGCGACGGCATTCGAGGCGAGCGCGTCGGCGAGCTGTGCATCGGGATCCGGCAGATCGGGACCGACCTCGATCGCAATTCCTCGGCGCCGCATCTCCTCCACCAGCCGTGCTGGCGCCGTGCGGTCCGGTTCGGAAAACACGATATCGAAGCCGATCGCCGCCGCGCCCAGCCCGCTCGCCCGCGTCACGATCTCCGCCACCGTGCTGCGCGACCAGGGCCACTGTCCGAGCTTGCCGATCGAGGCTTCGTCGATATCGATGACGGCAACCGGCGGATCGGTGGCCTCCCGCGGCTTGATCGTTTGATAGCTGTCGAACACCAGCGCCGTCAGCCGGAAGGCCTGCGGTGCAAAGGCCGCATGCGCGGCGACAACGGCAAACAGCGCGGCTGCGCCGATCAGCATCACACCGAGCTTGCGCCGCTGCGAGGAGGACAGGCGACGGCGTGGGCTGGGCTGCGGGAAATCTGTCGGACGCCCCGGCGTCACCGCCGTCACTGCGTGCCGCCCGCGGTGCTCCCGGCGAAGATGCCGGTGGACGACCAGGAGCCGTCCGTCGCCGTGAAGTTGCCCATGATGCCCTTGACCGGGTCCGTGCCATTGGAGGCAAAGGCGCCGCTGACGCTGGTGGCAATCCCGATCATGGACGTGCTGGTGAGAGTGGAGACGGCATTTCCACCGGACTCGAAACTGACTTCCGCTCCAAACGTGGTTTTCCCGTCGAAGTCGCTGATCTCGATGCTACCCGTGCGGTCGCCAAAATCCATCGTCGCCGAAAGATCGCCGGTTGCGATGTACTGCGATCCAGCATTCACGACGGTGCCCACGGCATGGCCGGTATAAGTGGCGGTGCCGGTGCGCGACTGGATTGCGGCGTCATCAGGCGTCTCACCGATTATCCAGTTGCCGAGATGTGCTTCGGAACGGCTCTCAAACCCGTTTGCCTTGCCCCACCAGCCCCAGGTCATGAAGCTGCAGCCTGTGCAGATCTGGCTGGTACGGGGCGCGTTTGCCCCACTCGTGGTGCGGAAAATCTCGACCGGCACGACATCGGACGAGACGATGTAGGAGCCGTCCACGTCACTTGCCGATGCGATCAATCGATCCGTCAGATAGGCAGTCTGGGAATTGCTGGATGTCAGGTAGATCTCGTCGCGATTGTCCGCAGTCTCGACATCGATGACGCCGGTGAAGCTGTTGGTTTGACCATCGAATGTCAGGGATGCCGTGCCGGCGGCAAGTTCCATCGTGCCGACCAGCTGTTCGTTGGCGTCTCTCGTGTATGTAGTTACGGCTCCAGACGAAAAACCCGAAACCGTCTTGTCGGCAAACTCGCGGTTTCCATTCGCTTCCGAAAGCGTGTCGTCACGGCTGACGACATTGGCGCCAACGTTGAAGTTGATCGCTCCCGCGCCTTGGTTGGCGTTCTCGTCGAAGGTCTCGCCGCTGCCGACGATCACCATGAACTCGCCGTCGTCGCCGAACAGATGGTCGTCACCGGCGCCACCCCCGATGGTTTCCACGGTGGATTGTTCGTTCACCACACCGGACGAGGCACTCGTGAGGTAGCCGCCTGAACTCAACGCCTGCAGGCTGTGTCCACCCCCGACCAGCCGGGCAAATGTTCCTGCCGTAACGTTGATCGCACTCTTTTGATCGGCTCCGTCACCGCTGATCGAAAGCGAAGCCTGGATCGCCTTGCCGACGATCGCATTGTCGTCACCG
>JAIXSF010000056.1 GCA_027484835.1 Rhizobiaceae bacterium
CGGCTCGATCAACCAGTTCGGCCATGCCTTCAAGAACTTCGGCTGGCAGGTCCGCTGGGCCGATCACGCCGACCCGGAAAGCTTCGCCGCCCAGATCGATGACAAGACCAAGGCCGTCTACATCGAGAGCCTTGCCAATCCCGGCGGCACCTTTGTCGACATTGAGGCCATCGCAGAGGTCGCCCACCGCCACGGTCTGCCGCTGATCGTCGACAACACCATGGCGAGCCCCTACCTCATCCGCCCGCTGGAGCATGGCGCTGACATCATCGTGCATTCCGTCACCAAGTTCCTCGGCGGTCACGGAAACTCGATGGGCGGTGTCATCGTCGATGGCGGTACCTTCGACTGGTCGGCCAAGCCGGGCAAATATCCGATGCTGTCGGAGCCGCGCCCGGAATACAACGGCGTCGTCCTGCACCAGACCTTCGGCAATTTCGCCTTCGCCATTGCCTGCCGCGTCCTCGGCCTGCGTGACCTTGGCCCCGCGATCGCGCCGATGAACGCCTTCCTGCTTCTGACCGGCATCGAAACGCTGCCGCTGCGCATGCAGCGCCACTGCGACAACGCGCTGAAGGTCGCGACCTGGCTGAAGAGCCATCCCAAGGTCGCCTGGGTCAATTATGCCGGCCTGCCCGACGAACCGAACAACGCCTTGCAGAAGCGCTATTCGCCAAAGGGCGCCGGCTCTGTTTTCACCTTCGGCATCAAGGGTGGGCTTGAAGCCGGCAAGGCGCTGGTCGGAGGCCTGAAGCTCTTCTCGCACCTGGCGAACATCGGCGACACCCGCTCGCTGATCATCCATCCGGCATCGACGACCCATGCGCAGCTTTCCGAAGCCCAGCAGATCGCAGCCGGTGCCGGACCTGACGTGGTCCGCCTGTCGATCGGCATCGAAGACGCCGAAGACATCATCGCCGATCTCGAGCAGGCGCTGGCCTCTGCCTGATCGATCTTTCAGCGGCGGTTGAAAACACCGCCGCTCCTTCACCTGGAGACCATGATGAGCCTGTCCCTGCCATTCGATCCCTCTACCGCCGCGCCGGAAGAGGGCGCGCCTGCGCCTGATCGCCTGATTTCCGGCAACCCGCGCTTCACCACCTGGAACATCGAGGAAGCCGACGGCGGCATTTATGCCGGCATCTGGCAGTCGACGCCGGGCAAGTGGCGGATCGTCTACGATGAATGGGAATATTTCCATATTCTCGAAGGCCACTCGGTTGTGACCGAGGATGGCGGCGAGCCGATCCATTTGAAGGTTGGCGACCGCCTGATCCTGAGACCCGGCTTCAAGGGAACCTGGGAAGTGCTTGAAACGACTCGCAAGGACTATGTCATCAGGCTCTGATACCGGTGGCTCATCCTCTGCGGAAGGCGTCTGCAAAGTCTGCGGAGGCGATGATGGCCAGCGCCCGCCGAAGCTCGGCTGACTGCTCCTTACCAAACGCCTTGTCGAACCTGCCTTGAGCCTCGCGCCAGAGCGCCAGCATCTTGTCGCGCTGTGTGTGTCCCTCGGGGGTCAGCAACACGCGCCGCGCCCGTCCGTCATTTTCATCCGGGACCAAGGTAACAAGTCCGTCCCTGATGAGCGGCTTCAGCGTGTGGCCGAGCGCCGAGAGGTCCATGACCATGGCTTCGGCAAGTGCCTTCTGTGTCGGGTTGCCGAGGGCGGCGATCTGCGACAGGAGCGAAAACTGCGTCCCCTTCAGGCCTGTATCGCCCATAGCGTCGTCATACAACTGACCGAGTTGACGGGCAGCGCGGCGAACGGCGCTGTTCGTGCAGTGAAGCCAGACGTCTTCTTCTTTCTGCGCCAACATGTGTCCTTCCATCGGTGATCTCGGTCATCATCGGTTACGACAGCCATCGGAAAACTCAAGAAATTTCGAAGCCCCCTTGAAGAAGGTCATCGTCGCAATCTATATAGTGGTATATACCAGTAAATTCGAACAAGGAGATTGATGATGCCCTCTGTATCCGGAACTGCTCTCGTCACCGGCGCCTCGTCCGGGATCGGCGCCACTTATGCTCGAAAACTCGCTGCTCGCGGACATGACCTGCTGCTGGTGGCGCGCGACGAGCAGCGCCTGGCTGCTCTTGCTGAAGAGCTTGCCCATGCGCATGGGATTGAAGCCGCAGTCTTGAAAGCCGACCTGAGCGTGTCGGAGGATGTGAAGCGCGTCGAAGAGCGGCTGCGAAACGACGCTTCGGTCACGCTCCTGGTCAACAATGCTGGCATCGGACCCAGTAAAAGCCTGCTGACAGAGGACATCGCCTATCTTGACCGGATGGTCGCGATCAACGTCACGGCCGCCAACCGTCTGGCCGTGGCGGCAGCGCAAGCCTTTGCACAGCGTGGAAAGGGGGCAATCGTCAATGTCGCCTCTGCCGTGGCGCTCGCGCCGGAGATCTTCAACGGCACCTACAGCGCGTCTAAGGCTTTCGTCCTCGCCTTGACGCAGTCCCTGGCGCATGAACTGCGCGACACTCCGGTCAAGGTACAGGCCGTTTTGCCCGGGTTCACCCGGACCGAAATCTTCGACCGTGTCGGCGGCAGTTTCGATGCGATCGATCCCGCCCGCGTGATGGAGGTCGATGATCTCGTCGATGTCGGTCTGAGGGGATTGGAGCAGGGGGAACTTCTCACGCTGCCCTCACTCGAGGACATCTCGCTCTTGAGCGCGTTCCATAGCGCCCGCTACGCACTGGGTCCCCATCTCTCGAACCGCGAACCGGCACCGCGATACACTGCAAACGCTTGATGGAATGACGATGGCCGTCGATCCAGGTCGCCGGCCATCGTCCGGTCAACTCAACTCGCTTTCGAGATGCCTTGTGCCACGGCCTCGTGCTCGGCGGCCATGGCAGCATCGTCGGCGGAGACCTTCTGGATGCTGGCGCGGCTGCCGATCCGCTCCATGTATGTCTGGAAGGCGGGGCGTGCCTCGACAAGGCCGAACATCGTCGTCCAGCGCAGCGCGATCCCCCAGAGCAGGTCCGCTGCCGTGAAGCGCTCGCCGAGCAGGTAGGGGCCTGTTTTCAGTGCTTCTTGCAGCATGTCGATCAGCGACTCGTAGCTCGCATACGGCGTCTCGTTCATCGATCCCGGCTCACGCTTCATGAAACGATCGACTACC
>JAIXSF010000481.1 GCA_027484835.1 Rhizobiaceae bacterium
AAGCTGGAAGGGCAACAGCGCGAGTTCGAGGGTTTCGCTCATGCCGGGCGCTCCTCGGCAAGGCGATGCGGCTCTGCCGGCGATGCAGCCGGCATGGGTTCCAGCGCCTCACGGGCGCGGCCGCGCGCAGCAAACAGGCCGTGTTTCGGGGCGAACAGGAAGGCTGCCAGGAATATCACCGTCTGCAGGACGACAATGATGCCGCCGGTGGCGCCGTCGAGGAAATAGCTGGCATAGGCGCCGATAAAGCTGGTGCCGGCGCCGATCGAAAGCGCCAGTATGATCAAGCGCTGGAAGCGGTCGGTCAGAAGATAGGCGGTGGCGCCGGGGGTCACGACCATAGCGATAACGAGGAAGGCGCCGACCGTCTGCATGGCGGCGACGGTCGAGGCGGCGAGCAGGGTAAAGAAGATCACCTTGAGGCGTTCGGGCTTGAGGCCGATCGAGCGGGCGTGGTTCTCGTCGAAGAAGGTCACCATCAGGTCTTTCCACTTCAGCGTTAGCACGATCAGGCTGATGCCGCCGATCAGGATCAGCTGCAGTGTGTCTGCCGGCGAGATGGCCAAAACATTGCCGAGCACGATTGTCTTGATGTCGATCGAGACCGGCGAGATCGACACCATGAACAGGCCGAGGCCGAAGAAAGAGGTGAAGATCAGTCCGATGATCG
The DNA here is from genome assembly GCA_027484835.1 of Rhizobiaceae bacterium. GTDB lineage: Bacteria > Pseudomonadota > Alphaproteobacteria > Rhizobiales > Rhizobiaceae > Allorhizobium. The sequence goes on from JAIXSF010000481.1 coordinate 671, forward strand.
CGTCCTCCTTCAGCTTGGTGCGCTGGTTGAGGAAGAGGATGGCTAGCGCCGCAAGTCCGCCGGACAGGAAGGCACCGAAAGCGAAGGGCAGGCCGAGCATGTAGGCGCCGGCAACGCCCGGCACGATGGCATGGGAGAGCGCGTCGCCGATCAGCGACCAGCCCTTCAGCATCAGATAGGCGGAGAGGAAGCCGCAGACGCCACCGACCAGCGCAGACACCAGAATGGCGTTGCGCATGTAGTCATAGGTGAAGGGCTCAACCAGGGTCGCGAGCATCGGCAGCTCCCGGTTTCGGCTGGCCATAGATGACGAAGGGACGCTCGTCATCCGTGATGACGGTGACTTCGCGGCCGTCGTCATCGTCATGCAGATCGCGGCCGGCAAGCACGAAGTGACGCAGCGCGCCGCCAAAGGCGGTCTTGAGGTTGTCTTCGGTAAACGTATCCTCGGTCTTGCCGGAGGCAATCACGGTTCCCTTTACGAAGATGGTCCGGTCGCAGAAATCCGGCACGCTGCCGAGATTGTGGGTCGAGACCAGCATCACACGGCCTTCGGCGCGCAGGTCCTTCATCAACCCTATAATCTGTTCCTCTGTGGTCACATCGACGCCGGTGAAGGGTTCATCGAGCAGGATCACCTGGCCCTCCTGGGCCAGAGCGCGAGCCAGGAATACGCGCTTGCGCTGGCCGCCGGAGAGTTCGCCGATCTGGCGCTTGCGATAGTCGTTCATGCCGACCCGGGACAGCGCTTCATCGACGAGCTGATGATCGCGTTTCGAGGGGATGCGCAGGAAGTTCATGTGGCCGTACCGGCCCATCATCACGACGTCTTCGACAAGAACGGGGAAGTTCCAGTCGACCTCTTCCGCCTGGGGGACGTAAGCGACGAGGTTCTTCTTGAGGGCGTCCCGCACGCTCATGCCGAGCACCCGGATTTCGCCCGCTGCGACCGGCACGAAACCCATGATCGCCTTGAACAGGGTGGACTTGCCGGCGCCGTTAACGCCAACCAGCGCTGTAATGGTTCCGGGCGGGATGGCAAAGCTCGCATGGCGCAGGGCCGTGTGGCCGTTGCGGTAGGTGACCGTCACATCCTCTGCGGCGATCCCTTCTCGATTGCGTCTCGTCGCCGATCCCATGATCATCCGGCAAATCCCTTCACGATGGTCGATACCGTCACCTTCAGGAGATCCAGATAGGTCGGGACCGGGCCGTCGGGTTCACTGAGGGAGTCCACATAAAGGATGCCCCCGTAGCGCGCCCCGGTCTCGGCTGCCACTTGGCTGGCGGGCTTGTCTGAGACGGTGCTCTCGGAGAATACGACGGGGATCTTGTTTTCGATCACCTGGTCGACGACCGCCTTCACCTGCTGGGGCGTGCCCTGGCTGTCGGCATTGATCGGCCAGAGATAGAGTTCCTTCATGCCGAGATCGCGGGCGAGGTAGGAAAAGGCGCCTTCGCTGGTTACGAGGAAGCGGGCGTCTTCCGGGATCTTGGCGATCTCTGCCTTCATCGGTTCGATTTCGGCGCTGATCTTCTGCGAATAGGTGCGGGCATTCGCTTCGTAGATCGCGGCATTGGCGGGATCGATGTCGGTCAGCGCCTTGCGGATGTTCTCGACATAGATGAGTGCATTTTCCGGCGACATCCAGGCATGCGGGTTCGGCTTGCCGTCATAGGCGCCGCCGGCAATGCCGATGGGCTCGACACCATCGCTGACAGTCACGGTCGGCACATCGCCGAGATTGGCGAGGAATTTCTCGAACCAGGCTTCAAGGTTCAGACCGTTGCGCAGGACGAGATCGGCGTCACGGGCCTTCAGGATATCGCGCGGTGTCGGCTGGTAGCCGTGGATTTCCGCACCCGGCTTGGTGATGCTTTCGACGGTCGCTGCGTCACCGGCAACATTCTGGGCGATGTCGGCAATCACCGTGAAGGTGGTGACGACCTTCGGCTTGTCGTCGGCAAGGGCTGTCCCCGGCAGCATGAGCGCCAGGGCGAAAAGACGGCAGGCAAGCTTCGAGACCATAGTCACTTCCTGTTCTTGCAAGTCATTCTCATTAAAACCTATCGCGCTTCCCGCCAAAGTCAACGCTTTTGCAAATCATTTGCAAAAAGCCGCGCACTGGACGTGCCGGAACAGGAATGCCGGGGTTAAAGGTTCCGCAAGGAGAGGGGCGTATGGTGGCGTCCAGTATTGCGTAAACAGTCGGGACAGTGTCATGGCGGAGTTGCAAGCGTGAAGGTGCCGAAGATCCACCTTTCACGAAAGCTCATGCTGATTGTGGGCGGGGTGCTCGTCGCCCTCGGCGGCACGGGTGCCGCTGCCGTCTATATCGGCGCCGACAAGCTGCTCGGACCGTCCTATGCCGAGCTCAACGGGCTCGAATGCACCGAAGTGAAGACGGTCGAGATCCAGAAGAAGGATCGCTTCTGGGTGCGCAAATTTATCACCACCAATGAACCCGGTGACGGGCTGGCGCGCGTCAAGACGGCGCTGCGCGTGGCAAAGACCCTGCAGGAAACGAAAAAGGCCGATCTGGTCCAGGTCGTCGTGCTTGATGCGTCCGGACCGAAGGATCGCTCCGGCATGCGTGGTCGAGCCGTTGGGGCCGATGTCATTTATGTGCCTGATCCGAGCCATGTGCCGGAGGACGTGTCCGCCCGCGTGCTGACCGCACGCTATGCCGATGGTCTCGCCGCACCAAACGGCGAGTTCTTCGGCGAGCGGGTCGATATGCTCGAAGCGGATATCCAGGCACTGCTTGCGAAGCTGGATGATCACACCGATTGCGTGACGCAGGAAGTCGTTGTGCCCGAAGGCGAAGGGCATGGCGAGAAGGCGGCGGGCGACCATGGCAAGGCTCCGGCGCACGGTGCCGAAGACGCCCATGGCGAAAAGCCCGCCGATGGACACGGTGAAACCGGCGGCGCCCATGGCGAGGCCGAGGGTGGTCATGGCGAGGCCCCGGCCGGCGAGCACGGCGAGGAGACGCCGGTTGCCGAACATGGTGCAGAAGAAAGCAAGGGCTGGATGGCCTCGTTGATGGGCCTGGTCGGTCTCGGCGGTGATGAAGCGCCGGCTGATGGCCACGCTGCTCCGGCGGAGGGTCATGCAGCGCCTGCCGATGGTCACGGTGCCGTTGCGGAAGACCATGGGGCAGCGGCTGATAACCATGGTGCCGTTGCCGAAGGTCACGACGCGCCGGCCGAGGACCATGCGGAACCCGCAGCCCTTGCGCATGGAGACGCGGGTTCGGCCGATTCCCATGGTGAAGCAGCGGCAGATCATGCCGCGGTCGAACCGACCGCCGCTGCGCACGGCGAAGAGCCTGTTGCGGCCGCCGAACATGCCGCTGCACCCGAGCATGGGACAGACAAAGCCGCCCACGCCGAAGAAAAGCCTGCGGTTGTCGACGAGGCTGGCGCCCACAGCGCGGATGCGGGCAGCCATGACGGTGCTGTAGAAGACAGCAGTGGCCACGAAGCGCCGGCTGCCGAGGTGCCTGTTGCCGAAGAGGCGCCTTCCGAAGGGGATGGCTGGTTCTCGTCGCTGAAAAACATGGTCGGGCTCGGCGCCTCCGAAGCCGAAGCGCCTGCAGACGATGCGGCGGCAAAGGCCGACCCTGCTGCAGCTTCGGATGGTGCGGCCAGTGCCAATCACGGGGCGGCCTGGCTCGAGAAGATGCGCGCCCAGCCGATCACGCCTGACGGTGGTGGTGCTGCTACACAGCCGACCACCAAGCCGGAAGAACACGGTGCCGCGACGACACCGGTGCCGGCCGATGCCGAGACGTTCCTGCCGGCCAAGGTGAAGGCCAAGTCCGACGAACATGCCAAGGCCGGTCACTGATCGTTCGGAGATCCATTTCACCGGAACGGCGTGAGCGTCTCGTCCGAGGAGCCCTCGCGACTTTGAAGTGAGACGAGACCCACATGCAAAAGCCCCGGCCAATCGACCGGGGCTTTTGCATATTGGCGTACTCGTTGTCTCAGTCGGCCTTGTTGCGGCGCGCCGGGAAGAGGATGACGTCGCGGATCGACGGGGCGTTGGTCAAGAGCATGATCAGGCGGTCGACGCCGATGCCGAGACCGCCGGCGGGCGGCATGCCCTGGTCGATCGCATCGAGGAACTCGTCGTCGAGCTGCTTGTCCTTTTCGCCGCGCGAATGGGCCTGTTCGAGCTGCTCGACCATGCGCTTGCGCTGCTCTTCCGGGTCGTTCAGTTCGGAGAATGCGTTGCCGACTTCCCAGGCATTGCAATAGGTCTCGAAACGCTCGACGAGGCGCGGCTCACCAGGCACTTCCTTGGCGAAAGGCGAGATGTCCTTGGGGAAATGCGTGACGTGGCTCGGCTGGATTAGCGTGCCCTCGACCTTTTCTTCGAAGATGAAGGCGAGGCATTCGCCCCAGGTCCAGTCCTTCTCGACAGCAAAGCCGGCGGCCTTGGCGGCGGTGCGGGCTTCCTCGTCGGTCTTCATCGCGAGGAAGTCGATGCCGGTCGCTTCCTTGACGGCGTCGGGCATGGGCACTCGCTTGAACGGACCCTTGAAGGACAGCGTCTTGTCGCCATAGGCGACGTCGGTCGAGCCGTGGATGGCAACCGCCAGGCTTTCGAACAGACGCTCAACGAGGCCCATGACGTCCTCATAGTCCGCATAGGCCCAGTAGCATTCCATCATGGTGAATTCGGGATTGTGGCGGGTCGACACACCTTCGTTGCGGAAGTTGCGGTTGACCTCGAACACCTTGTCGGCAAGGCCCGAAACCAGGGTGCGCTTGAGGAACAGTTCCGGCGCGATGCGCAGATACATGTCCATCTTCAGCGTGTTGTGGAAGGTCTTGAACGGATCGGCGGTGGCGCCGCCATAGACCGTCTGCAGCATCGGCGTCTCGACCTCGAGGAAGCCTTCGCCTTCCATGAATCGGCGCAGACCGGAGATGATCTTCGAGCGCTGCAGGAAGCGGAGCTTGGAATCCTCGTTGGTCAGGATGTCGAGGTGGCGCTTGCGGTAGCGCAGCTCGATGTCGGAGAGACCGTGATACTTCTCCGGCATCGGGAGGAGCGTCTTGGTCAGCATGGTGATTTCATGGGCGTTGATGGTCAACTCGCCACGCTTGGTACGGCGGACCTGGCCCTTGACGCCGATGATGTCGCCAAGGTCGATCATCGGCAGAAGCGCGCGGGCTTCCTCCGGGGTCGTGTCCTTGTGCGAGAAGATCTGGATCTTGCCCGAGGCATCATGGATGTCCATGAACATGCCGGAATTGCGCGAGGAATAGACGCGGCCGGCGACCGTGACGATGTCGTCAGACGTCTCGTCCAGTTCCAGGCCTGCATACTTCTCGGCGAATTCCGCATTGGTCATCGTGCGGTGGAAATGTGCCGGATAAACGTCGCCGACCTGTTCGCGCAACAGCGCGAGCTTCTGGCGGCGAACTTCCGTCGGATCGGAGGAGAGGGCTGTTTCGGTGGTCTGTTCGGTCATCGTGTGGTTCCTGTGGAGGCCCCTGGCCTCTGCCATATGTCTTTGCCTCTCACCTTACCCTTTCCACGCAGGCGGGGAGCGGGGATAGCCTGCGACGCCGGTTTCGGCCATCTCCCCGCTTGCGGGGGAGATGGGGCCGGCAGGTCAGGCGCAACACGTTGCGCCTGGGATGAGGGGCACTAACTCAAATCAGTTCTGCGCACCCGCCATCGCGGTCAGCACCTGGATCGCAACCTTCAACCGCTGGCGCACGACCGAGCGGCCGAGGAGCGCCATGCTGTCGAAGAGCGGCAGCGAACGCTGGCTGCCGGAGACGGCGACGAAGAGCGGCGGGGTGACGACGCGGAGCTTCTTGCCCATGCGGTCGGAGATCGCGCGCAGTTCTTCCTCGATGGTCGCGACGTTCCATTCGAGGATCTTTTCGAGATCCGCCTGGACCGTGGTGACGATTTCGAGCGTTTCGGCCGGGCTGGTCTTCAAGCCGCCGAAGGAGGCGGGCGATAGACCAACGTCGTTTGCCAGGAGGAAGCCGGCCAGCGGCGGCAGTTCGCCAAGCTTGGTAACGCGGCTCTGGGCAAGCTTCAGGCCTTCGACCAGCCGGTCGTTTTCCTGGGTCCAGTTGAGCACGCGGGCAACGAAGTCTTCCGGCGTGAGCTTCTCGCGCAGCCAGCGGCCATTCAGCCAGTCGAGCTTCTGGATATCGAAGATCGCGCCGGCCTTGGACAGGTTGTCCGGATCGAACTTCTCGATCAGTTCTTCCATCGTCAGCAGTTCTTCGCCTTCGGCGATCTGGATGAAGAACAGGCCGAGGAAGTTCATCAGCGCTTCCGGCAGATAGCCGAGGGCCGAATAGTAAGAGATCGAGGTCGGGTTCTTGCGCTTCGACAGCTTCGACTTGTCGTGATTGCGCATCAGCGACAGGTGCATGAAGACCGGCGGCTCAAGGCCGAGATGCTTGTAGATCAGGATGTGCTTCGGCACGGAGGCCAGCCACTCTTCGCCGCGGGCGACGTGGGTGATCTTCATCAGGTGGTCATCGACGACGTTTGCCATGTGGTAGGTCGGCATGCCGTCGGCCTTCAGGAGCACCTGCATGTCGACGCTTTCCCACGGGATCGAGACGTCACCATAGACGCCGTCATGGAAGTCGCATGAGCCTTCGGTCGGCACCTTCAGGCGCACGACATGCGGCTCGCCGGCTTCGACGCGGGCGGTCACTTCTTCGGCCTTCAGATGCAGGCAGAGGCCGTCATAACCCGGGGGCTTGCCGGCTGCGCGCTGGGCTTCACGCATGCTTTCCAGCCGCTCGGGCGTGCAGAAACAGCGAAACGCACCGCCGTCGCGCAGCATCTGGTCGACGAAGGGACGGTAGATGTCCTTGCGCTCGGACTGGCGATAGGGGCCATAGGGGCCGCCGACATCGGGACCTTCCGACCAGGTGAGACCGGTCCATTTCAGCGCGTCCAGTACCTTCTGCTCGAACTCGGCCGTCGA